>DAONLG010000023.1:0-18299 GCA_035406565.1 Soehngenia sp. | reverse complement strand
GAGAGCCTTGTCCCTTAGTAAGCCCATAAATTTGATTGTTATGAACAAAATGTGCTATGTCTACATTCCTTCTAATCGTATGAATAAAATGATTTCCACCTTCTCCATATGTATCCCCATCTCCAGACTCAACTATTACCGTAAGGTCTTTATTTGACATCTTTATACCAATTGCAGGTGGAAGTGCTCTTCCATGTAATCCATTAAATCCATTTAGTCCTATATAGTGAGGCATTTTTGCAGCTTGCCCTATGCCTGATACTAAAACTACTTTAGACGGTGATATCTCTAAATCCTCTAAAGCTTTTTTTAGAGCATCCCTTATCATATAGTTTCCGCAGCCTGGGCACCATGATGGTTTATATAGTTCATATTCACAGTTCATATTTTCTCCTCCAAACATTTATCTATTATTTCTATTATACTGTATTTTGATAATAATTCAAAAATTCAACTAAAAAAAGACAGTGTAAACTGTCTTTAAATAGCATAAATGAAATTTTGTCCATGTTTTTTGATTATCCTCGCAGGTACTCCTACTGCGGTTGAATTTTCAGGAATATCTTCTAGGACAACTGCATTTGCCCCTATTTTTGAATTATCTCCTACACTGATAGGGCCTAATACTTTAGCACCTGCTCCTATCATCACATTGTTTCCAATTGTGGGATGCCTTTTTACCCCTTTTTGAGTCCCTACTCCTCCTAAAGTCACTCCATGATAAATAGTAACATCATCTCCAACTTCTGCAGTTTCACCTATTACCACACCCATTCCATGATCTATAAAAACTCTCTTGCCTATTTTAGCCCCAGGATGTATTTCAATACCTGTTTTTTTCCTAGCTCGATATGATATCCATCTAGCCAAAGTTAAATGGCCTTTTTCATAGAGAGAATGAGATACTTTATGAGCTATTATTGCTCTTAATCCCGGAGAGAAAAATATGGCTTCAAACAAGCTCCTAGTAGCAGGATCTTTCTCTAGGATGTTCTTGCCTTCTTCTATTATTGTTTTTATCATTCTAATCACTCCATATCATATAGTGTTGTAGTTAAATATCTCTCACCAGTATCAGGTAAAACTGTAACTACTTTTTTCCCTAAACCTAATTTCTTAGCAATCTCTAAACTAGCATAAAAATTCGCACCTGAGCTAATACCTACTAATAATCCTTCATTTTCTGTTAAATATCTTGCCCATTTAAACGCATCTTCATCTTTTACATTTATTATTTCATCGATAACATCTCTTGCGAATATATCAGGTACGAAATTTGCGCCTATTCCTTGAATCCCATGACTAGATGGCAATCCTCCTGTTAATACTTGAGATTTTTCAGGTTGTACTGCAGCTATTATCAAATTCGGATTTTTTTCTTTTAAAGCTTTTCCGACACCGGATACTGTTCCTCCAGTCCCTACTCCTGCAACGAATGCATCAAACTCGCCATTAAAGTCCTTTAATAACTCCCTCGCCGTGGTTTCATAGTGAGCTAATGCATTTGCTTTGTTTTCAAACTGTTTTGGCCAAAAAAAGTCATTTTCTTTAACTAATTCTTCAACCTTTTCTACAGCTCCTTTCATGCCTTTTGCACCTTCAGTTAAAATTAACTTTGCTCCATAAGCTTTTAAAATCTTTCTTCGCTCAATACTCATAGTATCAGGCATTACTATAATCACCGGATTCCCTAAAACTGCTCCTATCATAGCTAATGCAATGCCCATATTCCCACTAGTTGCTTCTATGATAGGCTGTCCTTTCTTCAATTTGCCTTCTTTGATTGCATCATTAATCATATACAAAGCTGGTCTATCTTTAACGCTTCCCCCAGGATTAAAGCTTTCTAGCTTTACGTAAATATCTGCTTGATTTTTAACTATATTTTTAGTTTTTAATATTGGAGTATTTCCAATTAACTCAATTATATTATTGTATATCATAATGACCCTCCTATTTTTTTATAATAAAAAACCTCTGCACCTGTATATTATATATACAGAGGCAAAGGTCAACTTCGCGGTTCCACTCTGTTTGGGAAATCCCATCTCTTTAGATACATTCATATCTTAGTCATGTAACGGTGACAACCGTAAAAGTCTACTGCTATTTCAACTTTTCGCTCCTTGGTGCACTTCCCAATAATTATACATAAACTTCTTTCACCATGCGAAGTTTTCTCTTTAATGTAATCATTATGGTACTCTACCAATTCCTAGCATTTTAGTATCTATTTGATAATATACCACATATCATTTGGTTATGCAACAATAATTTATCTATTATTTAATAAATCAATAGAGATTTTATTCGCCATATATTTAACTTTCTCAATATCTATAGTTTTAAATTCTTTTTTTTCCATTAAAATATTTCCATCTACAATTACTGTATCAACATCACTTCCATAGGTAGAATATGCTAATGTTGAAAATATGTTATTCCTGGGGCAAAGATGTGGTTTATCCATATTCAAAATTATTATATCAGCTTTTTTGCCAATTTCTAATGAGCCTACTTCTTTCTCTAAACCTAGAGCATATGCACCATTTATTGTAGCCATGTTAAGTGCTTCTAATGCAGTAACACTCATAGGATCATTGTCTACTGCTTTGTTAACTATGCTTGCCATACTTATTTCCTTAAACATGTTCAAATTATTATTAGATGCTGCTCCATCAGTTCCCAAAGCTACTCTTATTCCTTCCTTTAGCATCTTATTGACAGGCGAGAAACCACTTGCTAATTTAAAATTGCTGCTAGGGTTGTTTACAGGATGAACATTTTTTTGTTTAATTAATTGTATATCATCCTCATCAATATGTACACAATGTGCAGCTACCGTATGTAATTCAAATAACCCTAAATCGTTCATATGCTTAATAGGTGATTTATTATACTTACTAAAGCTATCCTCAACTTCATCTTTAGTTTCCGCCAGGTGAATGTGTAAACCTGCATTTAGTTTTGAAGCCGAATCCATTATTTTCAACAAAAATTCAGGGCTACAAGTGTATGGAGCATGTGGTCCAAACATTATTTTTATTCTGCCATTTAAAGAATTATTATAATCCATAAAAAGTTTTTCATTTTCTTCTATTTTGTATATTGAATTAAAGTCTTCTTCTACAATACCTCTCGCTAAAGATGCTCTCATTCCTGAAATATCTAAAGCTCTAACAACTTGATCCATAAAAAAATACATATCGCAAAAAGTAGTTGTACCTGATGATATCATTTCTGACATGCTCAGTAAACTAGCCCAATAAATATCTTCTTCAACCAATTTTGCTTCAATGGGCCATATTTTTTTAGTTAACCATTCTGAAAGAATCATGTCATCAGCGTAATTTCTAAAAAGGCTCATGCCTAAATGAGTATGACAATTTATTAAACCGGGCATAGCTAATTTATTTAGTCCTTCAATCACATAATCAACTTTATTTTTGTCAATTTCTTCAATATCTCCAATATGCGTGATAATATTGTCTTCAATCACAATATTAGATCTATCATAAAATTTGTTTTGCTCATCCATAGTAACAATATCAACATTTTTAATCAAAATTTTCATTTTGTTCTCCTCCTATTTTGTTAAATCTTAGTGGTATATATGTCTTTCTTTTTAAATGTAATTGCTGAAAAAATAAATCTCACTAATAAATCTATACCCATCGCTATCCAGATCCAATAGATTTTAGCCTTTAAAAAATTCGTAAGTATTAGCACTAAAGGAATTCTAACTCCCCATAATCCGACTCCAACATTTACCATGCTTATTTTAGAATAACCAGCGCCTCTTAATGCTCCATTTAGAACACCAGCTATATTTTGAGGTAATTGCACTAAGCCCATAATAAATAAGTATTGAGCTCCTATTTGTATGACTTCTGTGTTATTTGTCAATAGTCTCATTATTTGATTTGGAAATAAAATTAAAGATAATCCTGCTATTGATGTAATTATAGCTGAATATTTATATAAATACTTCATATATTTTTTTGCTAATTCATTATTTTTAGACCCCACAGCTTGTCCAACAAATGTAGATGCAGCAATCCCAAACCCCGCAGCTGGCATATACGACATGGATTCAGCTTGTAATCCTAATTGATATGCAGCATAAGCAATTTCACCATAATTAAGAATTGCCCTTGTAATGATAATTGATGCAAATTGCCAAAAACTCATCTCAAATGCAGTTGGTATTGAGAATTTAATCAAATTTTTAATCTCATTCATATTGATTATCTCATGAATTTTGAAATTTTTTATTCTAAATATATTCTCTTGATATGTTAAAAAAATAAATCCTGCTATTGATGCTATTAAATAGCTTAAAACATATGCTATTGCAGCACCTCTTAACCCCAATTTTGGAAATCCAATTTTCCCAAATATCAACAGATAACTTAAAATTATGTTGAAAAAATTCAATATGAGTACAATAAACATTGGTGTCTTTGCATTTCCCATACCTTGAAATATACCAGAAATCAGTAATATCAAAGCCGAAAAAGGCAGGCTCAATGCTATAATAGTTAAGTATAATTTTGCTGATGCTAATAATGAGGCTTTGGGATTAAAAATCAGTAATAATTTAGAACTAAATTCAAACAGTATGATCATAAAAAAGATAGACAAAAATAACAATATCACAAATGCACTAATACTTGTTTTTCTAATCTTCTCTCTATCATTTGCACCATAGCCTTGCGCAACAAATACTGAAGCTCCTGTTGAAATTCCTTTAAATATTGCCCATATTATTCTGAAAATTATATTGCTAATCCCTACTGCTCCTACAGCGATTTCACTTATTCTTCCAACCATTGCCATCGATACAACTCCTGCTGTCATCTGAAGTATATTCTCTGCTGTAATCGGAAGTATCATTGATAAAATTTTCGATTTAATTGTTTTGTCAGCTTCCATATAGACCTTCCTATAAGCAAAAATTTATAAATCTCAAAACCTCAATATAGTCATCGGATTCAAACCGTATTGATTTTTCATTTATTTTAGAAACTCCTTTGTACATAGAGTATCTATAAGCATCACAATGGTTATAATATTCAACCTCAATTGTAAAGTACTTTGGTAATTCCTTGTTATTGTTTATGAGAGAATTGCTAAAAACTTCTCTTACATTTTCTTCAATAAGTTCTAATGCCAGTTCTGGGTGAATATTAATAGTAGA
The DNA here is from genome assembly GCA_035406565.1 of Soehngenia sp. Classification (GTDB taxonomy): domain Bacteria; phylum Bacillota; class Clostridia; order Tissierellales; family Tissierellaceae; genus Soehngenia. The sequence continues at coordinate 13,099 of DAONLG010000023.1, read as the reverse complement.
ATTGCCTATTCCTTCTTTAACTGCAACGGTGGATATATTTGAGTTGTATTTTTTTACTTCATCACAAAGCCCTTTATCTCCAGATAAAAATGCAATTGGAACTTTAAAATACTCTGCAATATATGCATGAATTAAAAATTCACTCGCAATTTGTCCATTTATGGTTATTTTAGAGACTTTAAGGCTCATTGTATGTGATAAAGGATTGCTCGATGAAGATGCAGGTGAGTGATAACCAACAAAGAGAATTGCATCAAAGCTTTCATCCAATCCTTCTACCATAGAAAAAATACTCCCACTCCATGATCTTATGAGCTTTGTGTTTTTAGGTAAATAATTATGGTCGATATTTCTGCCGCTGTCATGAGCATCTTTTATAATTATCTCATCAGCTCCCATTTTGTTAAGGGCAACACAACATGCATTTACTTCCTTAGTCATTTGTGATGATAAACTAATATAAGATGGTTCTTTTTTTTCTGTCTCATCCCAAGTTGTAGTTCCCGTAATCCCTTCAATATCTGCGCTTATATATACTTTCATTCTTTAATCACCCCTTTATTTCTATACTCTAAATAATATAACAGATTTAAATTAATTGCTATAATTATTACTGTAAAAATAAAATATATCTGATATAATAAGTAACTACAATGATTTATTAGGAGGTAATTTATGGATTACATAGTAAAAGCTTTCATTGAAATACCAAAAGGTAGTAGCAATAAATATGAATATAACAAAGAATACAAGGTATTTGAACTTGACAGAGCATTGTTTTCCCCAATGTTTTATCCAACAGATTACGGATATATACCGGATACATTAGCAGAAGATGGAGATCCAATTGATATCATGGTTCTTTTAGCTCATCCAACTTTTCCAGGTTGCCTAATAACTGCAAGAGTTATTGGGATGTTTCTAATGGAAGACGAAAAGGGAAAAGATGAAAAGATAATCGCTGTACCTTTAAACGACCCTAGATTTGAAGATATGAAATCAATAGATGACATGGGCTCACATTTGAAAAAAGAATTTGAACATTTTTTCAAAGAGTACAAGAGATTGGAAGGCAAAGAAGTTATTGTTGGGGGTTGGGCTGGAATCGATGAAGCCATTAAGTCAATTGAAAGATCCCGAGAAGCATATAAGAGAGCTAAATATCAAAAGTAAATGAAAACAATTATCATTTACAAGGTTTATTTCATATGCTATAATGAATTTGGCTTAAATTATCGCGGCAATTTTTAAGGAGTTGATAATTTAATGGCAAATATGAAACAACCTAGATTCAAACAGTCAAGGAGATTGGGACTAAATGTATGTGGACATCCCAAAGCTATGGAAAGAGCCAATAAAGGTAGTTCAAGAGCAGATAAAAAATTGTCGGAGTACGGAAGGCAACTTTTGGAAAAGCAAAGGTTAAGAGCCTATTATGGTGTGATGGAGAAGCAATTTAAGAGATATGTAAATTTAGCAAAAAAATCGTCTGATCAAACTGGTCACGCTTTAGTAAAGATCTTAGAAACTAGATTAGACAATATAGTATATAGATCTGGATTTGCAAGTTCAATAAGACAGGCTCGACAGATGGTAGTTCATGGCCATATATTAGTAAATGGCAAAAAAGTAAATATACCTTCTTATCTTATAGAAGTTGGAGATGTAGTGAGTTTGAAGGAAAGGTCTAAGTCAATAAAGCTTTTCAAAGATAACTTTGAAAATAATCTTCAAAACACCTTACCTTATTTGACCAAAGATGATATAAATATGACAGTAAAACTAGAAAGAATGCCGAATAGAGAAGAAATCCCAATCGAAATAGAAGATCAATTGGTTGTAGAATACTATTCAAAAGCAATGTAGAGCTAATAAAATTTAGCTCTACATTTTTTTATAGATTAATCCATACTTATCTAATTGAAAACAAATTGTTTTCAGAAATCTCATTTATGTCTAAGCCATGCATAGCTTCTCCTATATCTTTTGAAACCTCTTTTAGTACTTTTGGATCATTAAAGTGCTTTACAGCGTTTACAATAGCTTTAGCTCTTTTTTGAGGGTTTTGTGATTTAAAAATACCTGAACCTACAAATATGCCATCACATCCTAACTGCATCATCAAAGCTGCATCTGCAGGAGTAGCTATACCACCAGCTGCAAAATTTAAGACAGGCAATTTTCCATTTTCCGCAACATATACTACTAAATTATACGGTGCTTTAAACTCCTTAGCTATTGACATTAATTCTTCTTTTGGAGCATTTTTAATTCTTCTTATTTGTGAATTTATAGTGCGCATATGTCTTACAGCTTCAACAACATTTCCTGTCCCTGCTTCTCCTTTTGTCCTAATCATAGAAGCACCTTCCCCAATTCTTCTAAGTGCTTCTCCCAAATCTCTCGCTCCACATACAAAAGGAGTTTTAAATTTTGTCTTATCTATATGATAACTTTCATCAGCAGGGGTTAACACTTCGCTTTCATCTATGTAGTGAACACCAACTGCTTCAACTATCTGAGCTTCCACAAAATGTCCAATTCTCACTTTTGCCATCACGGGTATCGATACAGCATTTAATATCTCTTCTATTAATTTAGGATCCGTCATACGTGCTACACCACCATCATTTCTTATATCTGATGGGACCCTTTCTAATGCCATAACAGCAACAGCTCCACTCTCTTGAGCGATTTTAGCCTGTTGTGCATTCACAACATCCATTATAACCCCGCCTCTTAATGTTTCGTTTAATTCTTGTAAGTTTTTCATAAGTGACCTCCCTTTCATGGATACAATTTTAATCTGTATCTATATCCTATCAAATGTGTATTGCTAATGTCAATACATTTTTGACTATTGTATTACACTGTTCTTATTTGTACTAATTATATCCTGACGCTTAATTAAACAAAAAATATTACAAATTGCGGCAAATAAAAAAAGCCGAGACAAGCTCGGCTTTTTTTAACATATAGTTGCATATTTTTCCTTAAATTCTTTTTCTACATAGTCAGTTGTTTCTTTAGGTTCAAATAATTTTGCATCTTCCACTGGATTTAACTTAGCTTTTTTGTCTTCAAACATAAATCCATCATGTAAGAAAACTTCATTGCTGTTCAATGGCCATATTGCACTTTCTTTAAAGTCTTTAAACCCAAAGTAATTATATACTTCTCTAGCCATTTCAATAGTAATTTCATCTACAGAATTATATTTTTTACTCTCACCTAATATTTGCATCATAGTATGGATTATTTCCCAGTTCTGATACCCTGACAATGCAGGTATAGCTGGATACAATTTTTGTATTCTTCTCTCGCTATTAGTAAAAGTACCCTTAGATTCTGCATAGCTTACAGCTGGTATTACACAATCTGCTTTTTGAGCAGTTGATGTCATGTAAAGATCACTTACAGCTAAAAATTCTAATTTTTCTAGAGGCAATCCTTCAATATCTTCACCCAAGATGAGCATCGCTTTAATAGTGCCATTGTTAATCATATTTTTTATTTCGGCATTTGGTTTATCTATTCTAATATCAGCTAAGCCCTGACTGTTGTTCTTAGGTTTTAACTGGATTATTCCTCTTCTAGCCTTGCCAATTTGTCCGGAAACAACTGCTATACTTGCAATGAGTCGTTCTGCTTCAGATGTTATATTGTTTTCATCAAATACTATTATAGCTTTTTTACTTGAAGTATAGTCTTTTGCTAAATTGACAATATCATCGCTAGCAGAAATACCATTTAAGCTTTCTTTTAATTCAGCAAACCCTACTGCATTTTTTGGCTCAAATCCTAGATCAATTATCGCTTTTAATATTTGTCTTAGTACATTTAAATTGTTTTCTGGTGTTATATTCACTTTAGCCCAATCATTTATTTGATCATAAGCATCATTTATAGTTACTAATTTAGCGCCTTTTTCAACAGCATTTTTTACTTTTAGTGCAGCTATAGTATGATTTTTCATCATGTTTGTTCCTACAGCTAAAATAAAGTCAGCATTCTCTAATTCGCTAAATGTACTAGTTGAAGCGTCTACACCTATAACTTCCTCTATTCCTCCATAATTTCTGTTAAAAGAGGTAATGTTATCTGTTTTTAATATATCTTTAGCCAACTTTTTAGCTAGATATATCTCTTCGTTTGTATATCTATCAGATATAGCAATCGCAATTGAGTCTGCTCCGTATTTAGCTCGAGTAGATTGAAGTTTCTTAGCAGTAACTAATAAAGCTTCTTCAAATGTCGTTTCCTTAAACTCTCCATTTACTTTCAATAGTGGGTTTATTAATCTCTTGTTTTGTTTTGCGATATTGTACCCAAATCTTCCTTTAGCACAAAGCAATCCATTATCCACTTCGTTATTTTCTTCAGGTAATGCCCTGTAAAGCATATTTCCTCTTGTAGTAAGATTAATATTACAGCCAACAGAGCAATATGAACAAATTGTTTTAGTTTCCTCGGTTTCCACTGGTACAGATTTCTCAATTTGAAGTCGTTCTTGCAATGCTCCTACTGGACAAGCTGCAACACATTGTCCACAAGAAATGCAGGAAGTTTCTGCTAAATCTAATTCCATAGAAGGTTTTACTATAGTATCAAAACCTCTATTTACTAACCCTAGTGCCCCATTGTCCATTACTTGGTCGCAAATTCTTACACACAGCCCACACAAAATACATTTATCTGCATTTCTCACTATGAATGGATGATTGTCTTTTTCTTCTCTGTGATGTTTTTCACCATCATATTTTTCTGGTTCTACATCATATTCATTTGCATATTTGTAGAGTTTACATTCAAAATAGTCGTGGCAACCGCATTCTAAGCATCTCTTAGCATCTTCCACTGCTTCTTCTATTGAAAATCCTAAGTTTACTTCTCTGAAATTATCTTTTCTTTCCTCAGCAGATAGATGTCTCATTTTAGATCTGTATTTTATTTCTTTGTCTTTAACATCTTCTTTAGAAAAATCTTTTCTCTCTACAACATATGGTTTTCTATAAGGTACTAAGTTACCCTCTAAGAAAGAGTTGATCACTTTTGAGGCTTTCTTAGCATCTCCAATAGCCTTTATTGCTATGTTAGCTCCTTGATTTATGACATCTCCCCCTGCAAATACGCCTTCAATATTTGTAGTAAAAGCATTTTCATCAGCTGCGATAGTACCTTTTCTTGTTTTTTCGATTATTTCAAAACCTTCGAGGCTTGATTCCTGACCAATTGCACCAATTACTAAATCTATGTCTATAAACTCAAACTCGCCTTCTATTGGTATTGGCTTTCTTCTCCCTGAAGCATCTTCTTCACCCAGCATCATCTTTTGCAATTTTATCCTAGTTGCTTTCCCATTTTCGCCAATTATTTCAAGAGGTGCAACCAAGAATTTAAACTCTACTCCTTCTTCTCTAGCCTCTTTGATTTCAATTTCCTCTGCTGGCATTTCAGCTTCTGTTCTTCTATATAAAACATATACTTCTTTTGCTCCCAATCTCACTGCAGTTCTAGCAGCGTCCATAGCAGTATTGCCGCCACCGACAACCGCCACTCTATTGCCTATTGCAAGAGGTTCATTGATAGTGACTTTTCTTAAAAAGTCAATTCCACCCATTACTCCCTCTAGTTCCTCTCCTGGTACTCTCAAGCTAGAGCTCTTCCACGCACCAATAGAAACATAAACAGCATCATAATTATTCCTTACAAAATCCAAGTCCAAATCTCTACCGATTTTGATATTGTTTATCATCTTAACGCCCATTTTTTCAATGGTTTCGACTTCTTTGTCAATTACATGAGATGGTAACCTATATTCAGGTATCCCGTATCTAAGCATTCCACCCATTTGAGGCATTTGATCATATATATCCACTTCATGCCCATAAGTTCTTAAAAAATATGCACATGATAATCCTCCAGGTCCACCACCTATCACTGCAACTTTTTTTCCTGTTGGCGCTGGAATTTCTGGGATATAAACATCATCGCTGTTAAGATCCAAATCCGCTAAAAATGCTTTCATATAAGCTATCGAAATTGGTTCTTCAACGAGTTGTCTTCTACATGCATCTTCGCATGGATGTGGACATACCCTACCAATACTAGCAGGCAATGGCAATTGTTCCTTAATAAGCTTTAGTCCTTCTTTAAATTCCATATTTGCAGCTAATCCAACATATCCTTGGCAATCTGTATTCCCAGGGCAAGCCAATACACATGGTGGTCTACAATCTCCAGTATGGTCAGATAGTAGTAACTCAAGAGTATTCTTTCTTGAGCTAAGTACTCTTTCTGAATTAGTAGTGACAACCATCCCTTCACTAGCCATAGTTGCACAGGATCTTAAAAGCTTAGGATTCCCTTCAACTTCAACAACACAAAGTCCACAAGAACCGTATATTTCAACTTTCTCATCGTAGCATAAAGTAGGGATATCTATATTATTTTCTCTAGCGATTTGCAATATAGTTTGTCCTGCCCTACCAACTACTTCTTTTCCATCTATGTTTAAATGAATTAAAGACATATTTCACCCCTACCTTCTTATAATATATTTACAGCATCAAATTTACACACTTCATAGCATTTGCCACATTTAATGCAAGTTTCTTGATCTATGACGTGTACTTCCTTTACTTTTCCGCTTATAGCACCAACTGGACAATTTCTTCTGCAAACTCCACATCCAATACAATTGTCTGCTATTTCATAATGGATTAAAGGTTTACATGATTTTGCAGGGCACTTCTTATCTCTTATATGTGCTTCATATTCATCTCTAAAATATCTAATCGTACTCAAAACCGGATTTGGCGCAGTTTGACCAAGCCCACAAAGTGACCCGTCTTTTACTTCGACTGCTAATCTCTCAAGTAATTCGATATCGCCTTCTCTACCATTACCTTCAACAATTCTTTCTAGTATTTCAAGCATTCTCTTTGTCCCAAGTCTACATTGGACACATTTGCCACAAGATTCTTTCCTAGTAAAATCTAAGAAAAATCTAGCCATGTCAACCATGCATGTGGTTTCATCCATTACAACCATTCCACCAGAGCCCATTATAGCTCCTACTTTTGTTAATGATTCATAATCTACTGTCACATCTTCCAAAAATGCTGGAACACATCCACCAGATGGTCCTCCCATTTGCACAGCCTTGAATTTCTTGTTATTTAAAATTCCTCCGCCAATGTCATAAATAATATCTTTAATAGGTATACCCATTGGCACTTCTACGAGTCCACCTTTTTTTATCTTACCCGTCAAAGCAAATACTTTTGTACCTTTAGATTTTTCTGTACCATAACTTGCAAAAGCTTTCCCGCCATTTCTAATAATCCAAGGTACATTAGCAAATGTTTCTACGTTATTTATATTTGTGGGTTTCCCCCAATATCCTTTTTGAGCTGGAAAAGGTGGCTTTAGTCTTGGCATCCCTCTTTCGCCTTCTAATGATGCGATCAAAGCAGTTTCTTCTCCACATACAAAAGCTCCTGCTCCTGCTTTTATTCTAATATCAAAATTAAATCCTGTCCCTAGAATGTTCTTGCCTAAATACCCTTTCTCTTTAGCTTGAGCTATAGCTATTTCAAGCCTTTTAATTGCAAGTGGATATTCTGCCCTCACATAGATTATTCCTTCTTGGGCTCCTATTGTATATCCTCCTATGATCATTCCTTCTAATACTCTATGTGGGTCTCCTTCAAGTACAGATCTATCCATGAAAGCACCTGGATCACCTTCATCTGCATTGCACACCATGTATTTAGGTGTTTCTTTCTCAATCTTAGCAGCATTCCATTTAAACCATGTTGGAAATCCTGCTCCACCTCTTCCTCTTAAGCCGGATATCTTAAGCTCTTCTACTATATCATCTTGCGATAACTGAGTTAAACATTTTTCAAGAGCCTTATACCCGCCTCTAGCTATGTATTCTTCAATTCTTTCCGGGTTTATTACTCCACAATTCTCTATCGCTATTCTAACTTGTTTCTTTAATGCTTCTTCGTCTTCTTTTGAAATCTTTTTTTCTTCAATTATATTTTTCTCTTTTGCTTTATTAAGTAAATCGATTATCTCATCATCTTTTACTTTAACAAACCTGTCAAATTGCCCATCGTCATAATATATATCCACTATTGGCTCTAAATGGCACATTCCAATACAACCTGTTATATCGAGTTGAATATCTAATCCTTGGTCTACTTGTTCTTTCAATTTATCATATACTTTTTTTGCACCAGCAGCTATACCACAACTCCCTAAGCCAACTACTACTTTCATTACTTTTCACCTCTTTTTTGTAATGTAGCTTCTTTTATATCCCTCAAGATGCTTTTAGCTTTATCCGGTGTCAAACTACCATATGTTATTCCATTGATCATCATTACAGGTGACAGACTACAGCATCCCAAACATGCCACATTATTAAGTGTAAATACATTGTCTTCAGTTGTTTCTCCATTTTTTATCCCTAATTCTTCGATTATAGCTTCTTCAATTCTGTCTGCACCATTAACATGACATGCTGTCCCTTTACAAAGCATTATGAGATTATCTCCTACTGGTTTCAACCTAAATTGTGTGTAAAAAGTTGCAACTCCATAAATTTGTGAGGTATGAATCCCAGTCTCTCTAGAAATATATTCTAGTGCAGATAATGGAAGATACCCATAGATTTCCTGCGTATGCTGTAAAATAGTTATCAAACTTCCTGGTACATTTTTGTACTTATCTAAGATTTCATCCATCAATCTTAAATCTACTTCTTCGTCTCTGAAGTGTTTTTTTAGTTCCTTAGCACCACAGCACTCCACAATACCAACTCCTTTACAAAAGATATTAACCTTCAATAGCATTATATATTATACTTGACAAATAAACAATAAATAAAAACTACTTGTCTTACTTTGTTAATTATATAACTTTATTAATTAAATTGTAACTAATTTTATCATAAAATAAACCCCTTTATCATTGTCATTACAATTTTGATAAAAGGGGTTTTCATGTTTACTTTTTTAATTCATTCTGCAATTCTACAATAGACTTTAAACTGATTTTATCCTTTTCTATCCCTAGCAACTCAAGCACTTCATAAAGCTTATTTTCCTCTTGTACTTCTATTTCAATATAAGGATATGGGTATGTTTCTTTATCCCAAATATCGAAAAATATTTGCGAATTTTTAAAATCATACACTTTTCTTTTCTTATGTCCAATTTCTATTTTGTCAAAGCCCAGTTCTTTTAACAAATCTAACATTGTCTCTTTAGAGTCTATTTTCACATTTAGCTCTATATTTTCTCTCAAATCATTATTTTTAATGTTCTTTTTAAGAGTCAAAGTCAGGTCAGCTGTTGAATTCAATATATCTTTAGTCTCTCTTATCCTAAGATATGCATCGATGGAGTGCTTTATTGGGTTTTTACTAGAATCAATTAAAATATTCTCTTGTTCTTCAACTGATATGAGCTTACCGCCTAAATCGATTAATTTTCTCTCAACTTCATCTATATCGACATTTAGTATTTTTACTTCTAATTCTTTCTGCATATATATTCCTCTTCCACTAAAGAATAAGCATCTTTGTCGCATATGACAGTCACATTTGAATGCAGATGCAAAAATGTTACAGGTAAATAAGTAGTTACTCTGTCTTTAGTCAAAAACTCAAACAGTGCTTTGCTTTTGCTTTTTCCGCTTGCTAATAGTATTATTTCTTTACTTTTTAATATTGAACCAATTCCCATAGAAATTGCTTTTCTAGGAACTTCGTCAAGTGAATTAAAAAATCTAGAATTAGCTTTTATAGTGTCTTCTGATAATTCAACAACAGATGTTTTAGTATTTAAATATTCCCCAGGTTCATTAAAAGCAATGTGGCCATTACCCCCAACACCTAATAATTGGACATCAACACCACCTGACTTTTCTAATTTGCTTTCATATTCCTCTATTTCTTTAGTCAAATCTAAAGCTTTTCCATCTGGTATATTTACATTTTTCAAATCGATATTTATCCATTTAAACAAATTTTCCATCATAAAATAGTAGTAACTATTAGGGTTGTCTTTATTCAATCCCACATATTCATCTAAATTAAATGTTGTTATTTTGCTAAAATCAACTTTATCTTCTTTATGAATTTTTACTAACTCTTTATATGTCCCAATAGGTGTTGATCCTGTAGCAAGCCCCAATATAGCATTAGGTTTTTCTTTGACTTTTGATGCTATTATTTGTGCACATGCTTTACTCATTTCATCATAATTCTCTCTAACGATTACTTTCAATCTCATCACTCCATATCTTTTTTAATTTAAAATCTAAATAATCACTTGACACAAGGTGACACATTATTCCATCTACATCTCCCTCAACTGCATATTTATGCCCTTGAGAATGCAAATGCCCATAAACGCATATGTTCACATCATATTTCTTTAATATATAGAAAAAATCATTCGGCTTCAAATTTAAATCGAATGGAGGGTAGTGTAACATAGCTATTTTAAGCTTTGCTGACTTAGAAATGGTGTTTAATGAATTTTCTAATCTCACCAATTCCCTATTATATATTTTTAAATCATCTTCTGTAAATAACTCATAATCCTTTGATGACCAAGCTCTTGTTCCTGCTATAGCGATTCCATGGTATAGATATGAATCATTCTTTAAAAAATGCATTGTATTTAGTCCCAATGAATTCAATTTAGCTACGCTGCTCCACCAATAATCGTGATTGCCTTTAATTAATATCTTTTCCCCAGGTAACTCATTTATTTTCATTAAATCTACTTTAGCTTCTTCTAATTTTAGTGCCCAAGATATATCTCCAGGTATCAGAACAAGATCATCGTCTTTTACATTTTCCATCCAATTTTGAAATATCTTTTGTTCATGATTTTCCCACTCAATGCCAAATATGTCCATTGGTTTATTTTTTGTAGCATCCAAATGCAAGTCTCCTATTGCGTAGATCATATTACACCTCAACTAGTTTGATATTTGCAAGAAATTTGCATTATATTTCATTTTATTAAGCAATGTTTGCTCAGTTTTATGACAAGTAAAGAGAATAACTTGCCTTTCTTCTGTTATTTTATTAAGTATGTCTAGAGTGTTTAATAAACGTTCATCATCAAAATGAGCAAAAGGTTCGTCTAGGATAATCGGTAATTTCCCTGCTCCTAGTTCCTCACTTAGTGCTAACCTCAAAGCAAAGTTTATTTGGTCAACAGTCCCATAGCTTAATTTATCTAAACCGATGAGTTTGTTAGCCTTTGGATCTAATACTGAAATAGACATCTCTTTGTCCATTTTTATAGTAGAATACTTTCCACCTGTAATCATGTTAATCTTTTCCCCGATTTTACGATTAAATTCAGGTGCAAAATTTAAATGAATATCTTCCGATATTCTGTTTATAGTACTTTCTGCAATGTCAATAGCTTTTATTTCAAAATCATATTTTTCTAGCTTATCTTTTAATACTTGATTTTCTTCATTTAAAAACATCTCTTCCTCAAATAAATTATATGTTGACTTTAAAATTCCCTCTAAATTGCTTAACTTTTTTTCCAACTCAGTTCTTTCTTTTTCTTTGTTTCTGATTTCTATCTCTAAATTTATTTTATTTTCATATTCTGATGGTTTGTTTACGACTTTTTCATCTGCAAATTCATTTTCAAGTTCTTCAAAGCTCTCAGACTTTAATAGTGTTTTTAATAGTGTTTCGTTCAATTGTATCTCATTCTTTAAAACCTTATTTTCTTTCTGCTTCTCTTGTGAATTATATATCTCCAAAAAATCATTCGTTCCATACTTTGAAAAGATTTCGTCTAATTGTTGTCTATGATAGGAAAAAGATTTTTGAATTGATGCCATTTTTTCTTCTAAATCCTTAATTCTCATCTCCATTCGATTGATGTCTTTTCTATCTAATTCGAGAGCATCTATTGCTGAATTTACTCTTTGTATCTCTTCTGTCAAATCTTTGATGCTATCAAATCCTTCTTTTTTCAAAACTATAAAATATTCTTCTCTCTCATTTTCATATTGTTTTAAAATATTCATTTTTTCTTTTAATTTCTTCTTATCTTTAAATAGAAAAAGTACAACAAACCAGATCACTTGGACAGAAATTAACAATCTAATATCTCTATTATTATAGGCATAAAAAGATATTGATATATCAATGATTGACAAAAGAATAATCAATATCGTGATGACTTTAATTTTTAATTGATTTGGATTTTTAATATCATATGCTTGATTAAAGTGTTCTTTTTTAGGTTCGATTTCAAGCAAGTTATTAAGCTTATCCCTTTTTGCAATTAATTCAGCATATCTATTTTCATCATATTCGATACCCTCTATTTCAGATAATGTTTGCGATTTTTGCCTTTCTAATATTTTTATCTCATTTTTATAATCTTCTAAAACCTCATTTATGTTCTTTATAGAATTTATATCTTCATCTGAAACATCTATACAGTTATTAGATGATTCTAATTTAGCTTTTGCCAATTCTATGTTTTTAATAAGACTTCTTGCCTTCAAATACTTTTCATATCTTTCATAAAGGTTCAATACATTAAGTCTTTGATTAAGTTCTTCTATATATGTATTTAATCTAGATATTTCTTTCAACACATTAAGTCTTTGATCTCTGTATTCATCATACTCTTGTTCTTTTACTTTAATTTCATTGAGTCTCTGTTCATTCTTTTCTAATTTATCTATGATTCTCGCATAATCACTATTTTTAGCTTTTGTACTTCCAATTTCTTTTCTTTTTTCTTCGAGGATTTTCAATGCATTATTTATAGATATGTTTTCACTGTTTGTTTGATAACTATTTGATAATCTTTCCCTTAAATCTTCAGATATTTTTTTATCAACTACAATTTCATTTTGTCCTATGCATATTGTATTCTTAAAAGTCCTATAATCCATATCAAAGAAATAAAATCCAGGTTGTATTATTCTATTGTTTCCTAAATTAGCAAAATTTCTAGTTATATCTTCTCCAGTTACCTCATTGTAAATTCTCAAATCCTCATAGTTTCTCTTAAAAATGCGTTCT
>DAONLG010000022.1:0-18466 GCA_035406565.1 Soehngenia sp. | reverse complement strand
ACTATATTTAGGGTAACCTAATTCTCCCAATATATGTTGAATGTCATAATAATATTTTTCAATTTTTTTGTTTTTATCTAATTTTTTCTGTTTTTTTCCATTAATTACATATTTTATCGTTAGGTATAACATTCTTAAGATTAACAACAGACCTATGAATAGCAAGAGTAAAACGGAATAATTAGGTGAATTTTTTAAGTTGGCATTATTTTCATCATCTATTGTAATTTCTCTGCCCTCTTCTATTATATTTTCTCTATTTGGGTTTTTTGTGTTGCCTTTAAGTATATCAGGATCTAATTCTGTATTTTCTTCCTCTAAAGGTTCTTCTATTTCAACATCCAAAGCATTAGGAGATTGATAATTAGGTGTAGGCTCAAAGCTCATCCATCCAACTGGCTCAATAAAAGCTTCAACCCATGCATGGGCATTTGATTGAGATACTTTATATTCTCCATTTGATAATTTATCTTTGACTATATAACCCTCTACATATCTTGAAGGAATACCTGCTATTCTTAGCATTATAACCATAGCTGAAGCATAGTATGTACAATATCCTTCTTTAGCATCGAATAAAAAGTAATCGACAAAATCGGGATTATCATCTGCGTTATAATCTTCTACATCTAAAGTATATGAGTAATTTGACCTAAGATAATTCTCTATAAGCATTGCTTTTTCATAATCATTCTTTGCATTTATTATTATTTCTTTAGTTAAATCTATTGTCCTTAGGGTTGTGGTATCTGATATGCTTAGATATACAAGCAAATTATTTAAATCAGCCTTTTTTTCGCTTAATCCATTTTGAAATTGCACAGAGTATGGCAGTGGCTTTAAGTAGGTTACCATGTATGACTCATTTTTATATATGCCGTCTTTACTATACATTATTAAGTCAGGATTAATAAAAATGTAGTTACTATATTTAAAATCCACCTTAGTAGGGAATAGTGGGCTGAATAATGTTGTTGAAGCAAAATTTCTATTTGTAATTGTTATGGTTTTTAATGACTCATACTTTTTATTATCTATGAGTGAATTATTGTATATTGGCAAATAGTTGTAAAAACTAACATTTGACTTAACCTGCAAAGGAAGACTATCATCACTAGACCAACTGACTCCATTAAATAGAGTTTTAGCATTTCCCCTTAAATAGATGGGTTCATCTGTTTTTACGGTCATTACAACTCTTGGGTTAGGAACAACTTTGCCTCCTAGTATTGAATAATTAGGACTGAATCCAGTAGTTCTAAAATCAAATTGACTGGCGGATGATTGCCCTCTGACGTATTCTGGATTTGATCTAAAACTAAGCACTATTGGGAAAGTATTAACTACCTTTGATTCAAACCATATCCAATCGACAGGGTTATTCCATTTAGGCAATATAGAAGAAAATAATAATGCAATTATGATCGTCAAAAGAGTAGATTTAAAAAAAGGAGCATATTTTGTATTATCAACTCTATAATCATTTTTTGAGGATCGAGAAATTTTGTGGAAATTAACTGTAGATAAAGTAATAAAAAAAGATGATAATAAAATCTTTATGGAAGTAAGAGCAGCGTCATTAAAATTATACCAATAAACAATTAATACAAGAGAAAATGCAGCATATAAAATTGTATAAAGTCTTTTGTTATAAAAAAATATTAATGATGTAAAGCTTAAAATTGAACTCAAGACTACAAATAATGGGAACTTATTTTGCGGTTTTATAGGTATGCCTTGTCTTAGATTGTCTATGATATTATTTATAAATTGAATCGAAGATTGGACTAGCGATATGACAAGATTTCTATCGTATTTAAGCATTATTAAAACAGTAATAATCAAGATTATAACAGAAATAAAAATAGAAAGCGGTTTTTTAAATAAAATGAATATTAATTCGAAAATCAATGCAAAAAATAACAATTGCTTAACCAAGGACATATTAAAGTTTACTGCTGCATTTATTGAGTAAATAAGTGAGAAACACAATAATAAAGCGGAAAAGTTCAAAATAATTGCATCGAGTTTAAACTTGTTTTTCATATTTATGCCTCCAGATTTCGAGCTCTATTTGAACTATAGTCTATTTCATAAACTGATATTGATTCGGATTTTAGTTTTTCTATATAAGAATAATTAATTTTGTAGTTCTTGTTTTGAATGTCGGTGATATGAATTACGATTGGGTTAAAACCTTTCATCTTTAAATTAATGATCTCTTTAGCATCTTCTTTATTTAAAAAAGGAGTAATATATACAATTGTGGAATATTCATAAAGACTAGGATAAATGTAATCTAAATAGTGACTAAAGTCTAAACTGCTTTTTGGGGAATACTTAGCCAATTCATCCAAAAAGCTCTTAAAACTATTCTGAGAATTACCTTGGACAAACATATTTTCATTTTCGTTTTCAAAAAATAGAGATGTATGTATTTCGTGATTTAAACAGTAATCTATTATACTGCTTGCTACTTCAACTTGAGTATCTTCAATATGATGGCTCAAATCTTTTTTGAATTTTTCTATATAAGAATCAATTATTATGATAACACTAGTATCAGCCCTATTTTCGTACTCTTTCGTCATTAATACATTTTTTTTTGCTGACATTTTCCAATGTATTGATTTTACTGGATCGCCTACTGTATATTTTCTCACCCCGTAGTTTCTACTTCTGTCTTCGATTATTTTATCATAAATAGGTAGCTCTCCTGATGACAATCCTGAAAATACTTGAAATGAATCGAGTTTACGGTAATATGGATAGATGACAATTGAAGTGTTTTCTTTTATGGATTTATTTAATTTAAAGATCCCGAGGCTATCCCTAATGCCAATTTTTATCTCTCCAATATCATAAAAGCCTCTTCTTTTGGCAATAATGCTGGTCTTTGCAGAGATTGTTTGCTTTGGCTCAACTGAGTAAATAATAGGTGGGACATAGTCGTTTGTAAGCTTTCTTTCTATTATGCTATCAATCTCGACATATGGAATAGAAAAATGACTGTTATTGTGAATTTCATAATAAATTTCTATTTTGTCGCCTGCATAAATTGCCATCTCTTTGAGAGTTAAAGTTATCTTTGTATTGTGCATATAATACAAAACTTTAACAAAAGACAACAAAAATATAGCCAAAACGAAATAAAACAGAAAAAATGGTAGCTCTCCACCAACTAACAGAGAAAAAACAAATAAAAACACAATACTTATTATTATAAATTTATTATTTAACATATCTCGCACCTATATTTATTCTTTGAATTATTTCATTTATCACTTCATCAGTATCTTTTTTCTCAAGTCTTGCTTCAGCCGATAGAACTAATCTGTGCCTTAAAACAGGAAATATTATTTTTTTGACGTCATCGTGGATTACATAATTTCTATTTGACAAGTAAGCCTTGGCCTTTGAAGCTTTTAAAATATCTATGCTTGCTCTTGGGCTTGCTCCAAGGGTAATACTCTTATAGTTTCTTGTCATGTTTACAATATCTATAATGTATTCAATTATTTCATCATGTGTGATTATTTCATCTACTTCTTTTGTAATAAACAATAGGTCTGTCTTTGATAGCACAGGTTCTATATTGTCTAGATTTTTTAATTTTAGATAATCTCTTAGTATTATTTTCTCGTCATTTTTATTAGGATATCCTATGGAGATTTTCATAAAGAATCTGTCTAGTTGTGCCTCTGGGAGTGGGAATGTTCCTTGATATTCAATTGGGTTTTGTGTTGCAAGGACTAAAAAAGGCCTCTCCAATAAAAAGTGCTCATTTTCTGTGGAGACTTCAAATTCTTCCATGGCTTGAAGCAGGCTTGACTGGGTTTTAGGCGAAGTCCTGTTAATTTCATCAGCTAAAAATATATTGCAAAATATTGGCCCTTTTTTAAAGATGAAACTACCGGTATCTTTATCAAATACACTAATGCCAATTATATCCGACGGCGTGAGATCAGGTGTAAATTGGACTCTTTTATAAGTTAAATCTAGGCTTTTGGCTAAAGCTTTAGCTAAAGTTGTTTTGCCTACTCCTGGCACATCTTCAATAAGGAGATGGCCATTGGAAATCAAAGCGATAATAACATTTTCAACCACATCTTTTTTACCTACAATGGCATTATTTAAATTGTCCATTAACAATTCTATTTTTTTAAGCATAAGTTCCTCCCTTAGAATATCTTTAGTTCATTTATACCTTTATTATATGAACATAAACAAACATATTTGATTTTACATACTAAGCTATTAAAAAACTCACATTCATACCGATATATATGTAGAAGACATTTTTAAATTCTAGAGGGGGATTTTTGATGGCAAAGTTTTTAAACAATTTAAGCACAAAAACTAAAGTGTTTGGAGGTTTTATGATAATAGCTGTACTTGCCATACTAGTTGGAGTAGTAAGCGTTATTTCACTAAATCAATCTACTAAAGACCTTAAATCGATGTATGAAGATAGATTAAAAGGAAACTTACTGTTGACAAATATAGAAAGCAATGTTAAGAAATCAAAAGAAGAAACCATGAAAATACTTTGGCAGTATCAGGTGACATATAATGAAACAGTGATAAACAATGCCGAAAAAGAACTTAGCGTATTGGTAAACGAGAACAGTGATCTAATTAAAGAGTATGAAAACAGATCATTAGATACACAAGAAAAAGTTCTACTAGCTAATTTCAAACAAGCATTATTAGAATACAGACCCCTTAGAGATGAAGTTATTAAATATGTAAAAAATGGACAGTATTCACAAGCAATTAGTACATACAGCAAAGCAAGTAAGTTTGAAAATGATATTGAGAATGCAATTCACGAGATGATAAACTACAATCTTAAAGTTTCTGATATTATGTATAAAGATGCACAATCGAGGATGGCTATTACCTTGATTATAACAATTGTAGTTGCATTGATTACATTTTTGCTATCTTTGATGTTAGGTTTTTACAATTCAAAGAGTATAGTAGGAGGAATAAAAGAAGCTGTAAATTATTCTACTATGCTAAGAGATGGCAATTTTTCTTTTGAAATTGAGGATAGCTTGTTGATTAGGAAAGATGAAATTGGTGACTTATCTAGGGCATTTAAGCAAACTAAAGAAGGGCTCAGAGAGATTATAAGCTTGTCAAAAGAAAATGCAGAAGAAGCGAGTGCATCTAGTGAAGAATTAAGTGCAACAGTAGAAGAAATAAGTGCTCAAATCCAAGAAGTAAATTCTTCCACACAAGAAATTGCAGCAAGCATGGAAGAAACTTCTGCCGCCATAGAAGAAGTAAGTTCATCAGGGGATCAAATTTTGGATAATGCAAAAACTATACTTGAAGAAACTGAAAAAGGGAAAGAAAACGCTAAGCTAATTGCAAATAGAGCATCTGAACTCAAAGAAACCGCAGTATTAAATAGAAGTGAAGCAACTAACACATATAAAGTCAAACAAAAAGCTATAAAAGAATCCATAGAAAGAGGAAAGATAGTTTCAGAGATTAAGATCATGGCTGACTCAATCAAGGAAATAGCTGAAAAAACAAACCTATTAGCTTTAAATGCTGCCATAGAAGCAGCTAGAGCTGGAGATCATGGGAGAGGATTTGCAGTTGTAGCAGATGAAGTAAGAAAATTGGCAGAAGCTTCTTCCTCAGCTGTAGATAAGATAACTGACTTGGTTGGAGATGTTAATGAAGTATTTACCGAATTGACATCAAGTTCAGATGATTTACTCAAATTCATCGATTCTAAAGTAATTGCAGATTATGATAGCCTTGTTGAAACAGGTAGCAAATACCTAGAAGACGCAGAGTATGTAGAAAACTTGATTTCTAAATTTAATGAGAAATCAACTGAAATAAAAGAAGCCATATCTGAGATAAATGAAGCTATTGAATCTGTAGCTGCCACAATCGAACAATCTACTGGCAGAACTGTTGACATCTCTTCAAACATGAAAGAGCTTTCTAAAGCTATTGAAGAAGTAGAAAAAGTAGCAGAGGAACAGGCATCATTAGCTGAAGAATTAAGTATAAACATGAATAGCTTTGTACTATAAAAATTACGAAATATTAACATTATTGATATGAATTGTTAATTGTTTTCTAGTATAATTAATAAGCTGATGGATTGTTAGACTTCTTATATAAAGGAAGATTTTGGAGGGAATGGATACTTTAATGGGTAATTCAAACAAAAGAGAAGAAATAGATGTATTAAAAGAGAATTTAAATAATTATGGTAAGCTTCTAGAGGATGTAGGTGGAGAGATTTGGGAGCTTGTGATCAATGGAGAAAATGACAATGGAAATCACTATATTGCAAAATATACATTTAATTATAGTGAATATATTATGTTTTTTTATCGCGAAAAGATCCAGGAAGAAGATATTTTGCAAATCATTGACAGTTTAGAAAAATTTATTCGAAGCGATGATTCGAAGATAGAATTAATTTATCGAGTCATGAATAGCGATGATAGTTATAAATGGGTATTTTCAAGAGGCATGAAGGTATTTGACAAGACAGGAAGACTAGAAAAAATAATTGGAATCAGATCCGATATAACAGAAAAAGTAGTTATGAAAGAAGCACTTTTCAATATATCGCATTATGACAATCTCACTAATCTATCAAATAAAGAAAAATTAAAAGAGGATTTTTCAAGATTAGCTAAAAAAAACCCTAATGAAGATATTGCATTTCTATACATTGATATTGACGATTTCAGGCATGTAAACAATTTGTTGGGATATAGTTATGGCGATGAATTTTTAAAGAAATTTTCAGAGTTTTTAAAATGTGAGTTTGGAAAGGACAATTTCATAGGAAGATTAAATGCCGATGAATTCTTAGTTATATATAAGGGATATAAAGACATAAGTTCATTGGAAAAAAGAATAGAGCAGTTTTTGAAAGACTTGCGCAAAAAAAATTTTTTGGAGAACAGCGACTTTAAATTATCTGCTAGCATTGGATATTCACTTTTTAAAATTAATGGCAACGATTTTGATACCTTGTTAAGATATGCCGATACCGCTCTACATTATTCCAAGAGCAAAGGGAGATCTCAATTTATTAGATACAGTGATACACTCGGAGAATATGTATTTTCACAGGCGGATATGATAAATCAAATCAGGATAGCAATTGAGAGAAATGAATTTATAGTTTATTTTCAGCCAATAGTATACACAAGAGTAGAGAAAATAGCAGGTTATGAAGCTCTTGTTAGGTGGAGGCATCCACATAGAGGCATGATTTCTCCCGGACAATTTATACCAGTTGCGGAAGCTTCTGGCCAAATGGTAGAAATTGAACAAATTGTCATTGAGGAGTGCTTTAAGCGATTTAAACTATTAAGAAAACTGAATCCAGCGATGAAATATATCTCTATAAATTTATCTGCTAAGGGCATACTCGAAAGAAATATTATCCGTTTCTTAGAAGATTTAACACTAAAATATGATGTTAACCCTGACTATATAGAGTTTGAAGCGACAGAATCTTCGCTGCTTAATAACATTGAAAAAACAGTTGAAATATTAGACAAAATAAAAGAAATGGGTTTTAATCTTTCTTTAGATGATTTTGGAACTGGGTATTCTTCACTAAATTACTTAAAAAACTTACCATTTGACAAAGTAAAACTCGATAAGAGCTTTATAGACAACATTGCAGAAGATGAAAAAGATCATCTAATGGTTAAATCTATCATTGAATTATCTCACAGGTTAGGCTTGCTAGTAGTAGGAGAAGGTGTCGAAACTAAAAATCAGCGAGATTTGTTGTATATATTGGAATGTGACTTCATTCAAGGATTTTATTATGGAAGGCCTGAACCATTAAATATATAAAATGGGTGCTATTGCACCCATTTTATATATTTAATGGCTTGTCAATAGCGGCTAAACTTGCTTCCACTATCGCTTCGGTCAATGTAGGATGTGGATGAACTATCTTTGCCAAGTCATAGATTGTACCCTCTAAGTTCATTAGTCCAACTCCTTCGGCTATCATATTTGAAGCATCATTACCAATTATATGCAAACCGATGATTTCGCCATACATATTTTTATCTGCCAAAATCTTTACAAAACCGGCAGTTTCAGCTTTTATACTTGCCATGCTGTTTGCAGATAATGGAAATTTCCCTACTGTATAGTCAATATTTTTTATTTTAGCCTCATCTTCGGTTAAGCCAACACTAGCGATTTCTGGGAAAGAGTATACTACTTTTGGAATTTTAAGATAATCAATTTTGGAATCAATTCCACAAATATTTTCACTTGCTATTACACCTTCAAAGGATGCTACATGAGCTAATGGCATTTTTCCATTGACATCACCTATTGCAAATACATTAGGCAGACTGGTTCTAAGATTTTCGTCTGTTAGAATAAATCCCATTTCATCTTTCTCAAGCTTCAAGCTCTCTAAACCACTTAAATTTGGTTTTATTCCATAGAATACTATATATTTGTCTGCAGTGAATTCCTTTTCTTTGCCGTTTTGAGTTAAAGTAATTTTATCGTCGCTTATCTTCGTTATATTAGCATTGTTTACTAGTTTTACACCACTTTTTTTAAGTTGCCTTTCCAAAGTTTGCGATAGTTTGCTATCATATTGAGGAAGTATATTTTTATCACTATATATCATAGTGACGTCTGTGCCTATTGAGTTGTAAAAAGTAGCATATTCTACTGAATAGGTGTCATTTCCTAATACTAGAACCTTATCGAACTTCTCTTTTTGAGTTAAAATACCCATGTTATTGATCGCTTTGCCACTGTCAAAGCTCTCTTTTAAGCCATCTATAGCTGGGATATAGGGTTTTGAACCAGTTGCTATTATTAAATATTCAAAAGATAAATTTTCTCCTCCAACATCTATATGGCTTTTATCAATTACTTTTCCAAATCCATTGTATAAATCTACACCGTTTTTCTTAAATAACATGTGAATTCCGGAAACCAATTTGTTGACTGTTTCATCTTTTTTTAGCATCATTTTTTCAATGTCAACATACACTTTAGACTTGTCGATTCCACCAATTCCGAAGTCCTCACTTCTCAAAACATCTTGAAAGTGTTTTGCATAAGCCAACAGTGTTTTAGTTGGAATACAGCCCCAATTTAAACATATTCCACCTAATTTGTCTTTCTCCACTACTGCTACTTTTTTTCCAAGCTGACTTGACTTTATGGCTGCTATATATCCTCCGGGTCCCCCACCAAGTACAACTACATCGTATTTTTTCATGTCGCTCACCTCTTAAGCCTTAAGCAAAAGCATTTCTGGATTTTCTAGCAATTCTTTCATCATGTTCAAGAACCTAGCGCCACTTGCTCCATCGATTATTCTATGATCATAGGACAATGAAAGAGGTAGAATCCATGCTTTTACTATTTCATCATTCTTAATTATAGGCTTTTGAACTATTCTTCCAACTCCTAAAATTGCTGACTCAGGGTAATTTATTATTGGGATTCCATAATATCCACCAATCGAACCATAATTTGTAATTGTGAAACTACTTCCCTTCAAGTCCTTAAGTTCAATTTGGTTATTTTTTGCTTTGTTGGAAATTTCATCTACTTTTTTAGCCAATTCGACGATGCTCAATCTGTCAGCATCTTTAATGACTGGAACCATGAGGCCTCTGTCAGTATCAGTTGCGATACCTATATGATAAAATTTCTTTAATATCAATTCATCATTTTCTTCATCAAGTGTTGAATTGAATTCTGGCATTTGCTTAAGGACTGCTATAGTTGCTTTTATTATAAAAGGCATAAAAGTTAGATTGATTTCTTCTTCTCTTAATGAATCTTTATATCTTTTTCTCAATTCATATAATTCGGTTACATCCAGTTCATCCATCGCAGTTGTATGCGGTATAGTAAATCTTGATTGAGTCATTTTTTCAGCAATTGTCTTTCTTATCTTTGTCAGAGGAATTCTTTCGATTTTTTCATCTTCAATTAAAAGTTTTTCTTCTTGCGCTTGAGAAGCAGTTTTAATTGTCTCATCTAATGTTATTTCTTGTTTTCCAACTTGCAGTTTTTCACTAGCTTTAATTATATCCTCTTTCATAACTCTACCATTTGGCCCACTGCCAACAATTTGATTTATGTCAACACCTAAATCCTTAGCTAGTTTTCTTGCAACTGGCGTGGCGAGAGCTTTCTTTACATCTTTTTTATCTTCATTATTTTCCTTGTTTTCATCGCTTGGTGCAATTACTTCAGAAGATGCGATCACCTCGCCTACCACTCCCGCATTTTCTTCTTCAACTATTTCCTTTTTTTCATTTAAAGTATCTTTTATCTCTTCTGGTGAAACATCTTCAGCATTTCCTTCTGTGTCAATCACAACAAAGACATCCCCGACATGAATTGTATCACCATTGTTTGCCCTCAATTCTACAATCTTGCCGGTTTTGGGAGAAGGTATTTCAGTAGTAACTTTATCTGTTTCAACCTCTGCTACAGAATCACCTTCTTTTATCATATCGCCTACATTAACTAGCCATTTAGTTATGATACCTTCATGAATACCTTCTCCTATATCTGGAAATTGAAATTCAAATCTCATTTTTACTCCTCCTTAGTAACGCACTACATCTTCAATAGTTTTAGCAATTCTCTCTGGCGTTGGTATATAATGTTGCTCACCTCTTGGCAAAGGGAAAGTAGTGTCAAAACCCGTTAATCTTGTTGGTGGAGCTTCAAGATATAAAAATGCTTTCTCGTTTACTATTGATATTATTTCAGCGCCTACTCCAAGCGTTTTAGGAGCTTCATGAACGACTAATATTCTACCGGTTTTCTTCACTGACTCTACAAAGCTCTCTCTATCTATAGGAGCTATTGTTCTTAGATCAATAAGTTCAACAGAGATATCTTTGACTTTTACCATTTCAATAGCTTTTTGAACATCTCTAACCATTGCACCCCAAGAAACTACAGTGATATCTTCACCTGATTGGATTATTTTAGCTTTTCCTATAGGAATTTCATAAGTTCCTTCAGGAACTTCTTGCTTAAAAGCTCGGTATATTCTCTTAGGCTCCCAGAAAAGCACAGGATCATTATCTCTAATAGCAGATATCAAAAGCCCTTTTGCATCATATGGGGTAGAAGGGATTACCACTTTAAGCCCTGGAATTTGTGCATACAAGGCTTCTGTACTTTCTGAATGGTGCTCCAGCGCACGAATGCCTCCACCATAAGGCGCTCTGATAACCATAGGGAGATTATACTTACCTCGAGAACGGTTTCTCATTCGAGCCACATGGCTAATTATTTGATTAAAAGCCGGATATGAAAACCCTGAAAACTGCATTTCCACTATTGGTCTAAGACCATTTATTGCCATGCCGACAGCAGTTCCAACTATCGCAGATTCAGCCAATGGAGTATCAAAAACTCTCTTTTCTCCATATTTTTTTTGCAAGTCTGCAGTAACTCTAAAAACACCACCCTCGACTCCTACATCTTCGCCGTATACAACAATTGTTTCATCGCTGTTCATTTCTTCCATAAGTGCTTGATTAATCGCTTGTACCATATTTAAAGTGTTAGGCATTATTTGTTACCTCCTTCTAAAAAAGCTTTATACTCAGATAATTGTTCTTCTAATTGAGGTGTCATCTTTTCATAAGTGAATTTAAAGATATCATCAATTTCAGTATCTGATTTTCCTTCTATTTCTTCAAAAGTTGCAGTCACATCTTTTTCAAGTTCAGCTTTAGTGTTTTCAACCCATTTATCATCTATTAACCCTTTATTTTTCAAGAAAAGTTCTAATCTTAAAATAGGATCTTTTTTCTTCCATTCCTCTACTTCTTTATCTTCTCTGTACTTTGTAGGATCATCACTTGTTGTGTGAGCTCCTAGCCTATAAGTGAATGCTTCAATTAAAGTTGGACCTTCACCGTTTCTTGCTCTTTCAACAGCTGCTTTTGAAGCGTTGTACATAGCAAATAAATCGTTGCCATCTACTAGTATACCGGGCAAACCATAAGCAATTGCTTTTACGGCTAAATTTTTGCTTTTAGTTTGAACTTTTCTTGGAGTAGATATGGCATATTGATTATTTTGTATTATAAAGATTACAGGAGCATTAAACACTGCTGCAAAATTTAAAGCTTCGTGAAAATCTCCGTGAGAAGTACCTCCATCACCTACATATGTCATCACAACATTTTTTTCTCCCTTAATGTTATTTGCCATCCCTATACCTGTGGCATGCTGTAATTGTGATGCAATAGGCACAGACACAGGGAGCATCTTTATATCATCTGGGAAATGGCTGCCCCATTCATTGCCTTACCAGTACAGATAAATATTTTTTAATGGGACTCCTTTAATAAGCCAAGCCCCTAATTCTCTAAAAGCAGGGACAAGCCAATCGTCTTTGTCTATTGCATAAGCACTGCCGATTTGTGCTGCTTCTTGCCCAATATTTGGAGCATAGGTGAGCATTCGGCCTTGTCTTTGATAAGAAAGTGCCTTTTCGTCAATAGTTCTTTCATAAAGCATTGTTTTGAAAAGATACAATAGCTCATCATCACTTAAATTTGGGTGATCTTTATCGTTAACTAGATTGCCATTTTCATCTAGTACTTGATACATCTTGTTATCCAATGGATTATATTCATCAAATATCATAAACTAACCTCCTGTTATAATTGATAATCATTATCATTTATTATATATATCTCCAAAAATAAAATAATTAAACAGTAAATTACTAGGAATTAAATTTTGGATTATTCCGATAATTTTTTATAAAAAAAGAGTTTGCATAAGCAAACTCTAATTAAACTATTTATTCATTTCAACTGCAATCTTTGCTGCTAACAGTGCGTTGTTATAGACGAGTTGTATATTTGATTCTAATGATTTTCCTCCTGTTACATCTTTTATCTTTGAGAGTAAAAATGGTGTAAGTTCTTTTCCTTTAATGCCCTTTTCGTTAGCCTCTCTCACAGCTTCTTCTATACTTTTATTGATCAATTCTTCATCCATTGAATACTCTTGTGGAATTGGATTAGCTATGAGGATACCTCCCTTTAAATTCAAACGCCATTTAGTATTCACTATATCTGCAATCTCTTTTGGGCTATCTATTCTATAATCGACATCAAACTCACTGCTTCTCGTATAGAAAGCAGGGAGTTTATTAGTTTTATAGCCTAACACTAGCACGCCTTTTGTTTCCAAATACTCTAAAGTTAAGCCTAAGTCTAAAATAGATTTAGCTCCCGCACACACCACAGCTACATTTGTTTGAGCTAATTCTTCAAGATCTGCAGATATATCCATTGTGATCTCTGCACCTCTGTGAACTCCCCCAATTCCACCTGTTGCAAATATTTTTATTCCCGCCATTTCAGCGATGATCATTGTAGAAGCTACAGTTGTAGCACCATCTTTTTTCATAGCGCACACATATGGGATATCTCTTCTAGAGACTTTTAAAATTCCTTTAGTTTTTCCCATGTAGTCAATTTCTTCTTTCGTAAGACCTGCTATCAACTCTCCGTTGATTATACCTATAGTCGCAGGAATAGCCCCATTTTCTCTGATTATTTTTTCTACATTTAACGCTGTTTCTACATTTTGGGGATATGGCATCCCATGTGAAATTATAGTGGATTCAAGTGCAACCACTGGCTTATTTTCTTTTAAAGCCTCTTTTACCTCTTTTGATAGTTTAACAATATTGTTCATCAATATTCCTCCAATTCATTAATATACTCTTCTATTTTTTCTAAAGATATACTTTTATTTATGGTATCTTCTGACTCCATTGCCACAAGACTTGCAGCCATGGCATATTTGATGCTCTCTTCAAAAGGCAGCATATTATATTCACCAAATACTAACCCTGCTTGAAATGCATCACCTGCGCCAGTTGCATTTTTAATATTTACCTTTTTAGCTTTTAATCTAGCTTGATGATCTCTTGTACTATAAAAAGCACCATCTTCTCCGAGTGAAATCACGATATTTTCTACACCCAAACTGTGAATTTTACTACTTGCTGTGATTAAATCTTCATAACTATTGACTTTAATTCCAGTAATAGCTTCAACTTCGAGTCTATTAGGTTTTATGGTATGAAAATAGCCCAATACATCTTTTGCTCTCAAAGCTTTTGAATAAGAGACGGTATCTAAGAATAGTTTTTTGTCTTTGTAATTCTTTACTGTATATTCAAGGGTTTCCTTCTCTAGATTTGTATCTAATACTATGATATCGCTGCCTTGCAAAGTGAGAGAATTTTCATTTAGATAATTCTCGTTTAAATGCTTAAGTATATCCATAGAAGAGATAGCTACATCCATATCCATATTTTCATCGAGTATAGCTAAATAAGTTCCAGAAGATTCATTTGGAATTATTTTGATATAACTTGTATCGATCTTTGCTAATTTGCATTCATCTATGATTTTTCCTCCATACATATCATCTCCCACAACCGTAAATAATTTGGTATTTATTCCCAATCTTGATATATTTTCAGCGATATTTCTAGCCACACCACCAACTGATAATTCAACTTTTCCCGGGTTAGAATCATTCTTACGCAATGATCCATTAGGAAATCCTACAATGTCAACATTTGCGCCACCGATGACGCTTACGTATCTTGATTCTTCAATTAAATATCCCCTGCCTTTAATTATCCCCTTTTTAGTTAAGTTCGCTATATGCACTGCTACACTTGACCTTGTTATATTTAGCATTTGTGCTATTTCATTTTGGGAGACAAGAGGATTTTTTTTGATGATATTTAATATTTCAAGTTCTCGATTTGTCATAGCTCCTCCTAAACATACGCTTAATAAAATAAACTTATGCTTATATTATAAACACCATTATTAATAATTGCAATATAAATTTAAATATTTTTAAGTGCTAAAGACTAAAGCATCACAGATATTAAGTGTATGACATTTACATATGACATGAATTATACATCTTGTTGTTTAAAACAGAGCATTTAGTTATATAATATAGATGAAGAAAAAAATATATATTAAATATATGTCACTGAAGGTGTGGATTATGTCAAAACTGAGTGCACGACAGTTTGAAATAGTTATAAAACTTTTGAATGATGAATTTGTTAAGATTGAGGACATATCTAGAGAGTTTAATATAAGCAATAGAACTGTATACAGGGAAATCAATTTCATTAAAAAATATCTAAAAGAACATTATGATGTCAACTTATCAAATAAAAAAGAAGGAATGAAGATAATTGCAAATGATAGTGAAATAGAGAAAATAAAAATGGATTTTTGGACGAAAAAGCCAAGTATGACGATTCATGAAAGGAAGAAATACATTCTTTCAGAGCTATTAAAAGCTAATGAGCCCTTAAAGTTGGACTATTTTGCAAAAAAGTTTAATGTTTCTGCTGCAACTATAAGTTATGATTTAAAAGACATTGAAAAATGGCTCAACAAACAAGATCTAAATCTTGTTGCTAAACCGGGATATGGAATAATCATTCAAGGAGAAGAATCGAGCTTTAGAAAAGCAATCATCAATTTTTTATATGATAATTCCAGTAAAGAAACTTTACTTGATATAATGAACATCGACTCCCAAAACATCGATCATCTACATGAGATAGAAAGACATTTAAAAAGCGTCACGGACACAGGGACTTTAGAAAAAATTGAAAAATCGATTAAAAAATTAGTTGATGAAATTGATTTTGACATAGTAGAAAGTTCCTATATGGGTCTTTTGATCCATTTAGTTTTAGTTATTAAAAGGTTGGAAGCAGGAGATAAAATAGAAATCAACCCAATTAATTTAAGAGAATTAAAGGCATCTGAGGAGTATAAATATGCAAAGCTACTAGCTGAAAACATACAAAAAGAGCTTGATATTGAGATTCCAGAAAGTGAGATAGGATACATTACCATTCATTTAAAAGGAGCAAGATATAAAGATGTTACAAAAAGCGGTATCCATGGAGATTTAGTAGAAATAGTATATCAAATGATTGATTCTGCAGAAAAAATCTTCAAAGTGGAATTCAGAAATGATGAAACGCTGATAAATGGACTTTTAACTCATATAGAGCCAGCCGTAGAAAGATTATTAAATGGATTGGATATAAGAAATCCACTAATAAATGACATAAAAAATAAATACAAAGATTTGTTTGATAAGACAAAATTGATAACTAGAATTTTAGAAGAAAAATTAAATACAACAATTCCAGATGATGAAATAGGATATATTGCTATGCATTTTGGAGCATCTATGGAAAGAAAAAATAGAGAGACTAAAAAATACAATGTACTTGCAGTATGTGCTAGTGGGATAGGAACATCACGAATGATGCTATCAAAACTCCAATTATTTCCACAATTAAATGTGATTGATGCAGTATCAAGTATGAAAGTAGAGGAAGCACTGAAAAACACAAATGTAGATCTAATTATTTCCACGATACCATTGAAATTTAAAAATATAAATACCGTTGTAGTAAATCCACTGTTGCTAAAAGAGGATATTCAAAAAATTCAAGATGCTTTGCATACAAATTTAGCATTTAACAACAATCTATTTGAAACTCAAAACCCTAAACCATTTGATGCGCTTTATATTGCAAAATACGGTAAATACATGCTTGATATTATCAATAATTTGTCATTTGTTAAATTAAAACAGAAAAAGTCAAAAGACATAATAAGAGAATTTCTAAATCATTTAATCAATGAAAAAATAATCACAGAATCATTCGACATTGAGGAAAAACTACTTGAAAGAGAAAATTTAGGAGCAATCGTTTTGCCAGAAAGGTCGTTTGTGATATATCATGCCATATCAGGATATATAGATAAACCAATTGTAGCAGTAGGGAATATAATTAACGACACCACCATGATAAATTTATTTGATAAAAATGAAAAAGTAAATACTGCAATGTTACTGTTATCACCTGATGATAAAGCTGCAATTAGACTTATTGGAGATGTAAGTGCAGCTTTGATTGAAGATGTAGAACTACCTAATAGAGTGTCAAAGGCTAAAACAAAAGAAGATTTAAAAAATATATTTTATGATCTGTTAAAAGACAAATACTCTGATGAAATAAGGAGGGAGATGATGTGATGTTTTTTTTAAGCAAAGCACAAGTTAAGACATTTTATATTATTTTGTTAGCAATATGGAGCATTTCTTCAATATACACTATGATCAACAATGGCGTTTCAAAAGGTTTGTTAGTGCTAATATTTGGAGTGGGGTTAATTGCATCTATATATTATGCTCAAAAGTTTTTCATAAAAATGATAAAAGCTGAAAATAAAGCATATCAAAAATTAAAAAAATAGGAGGTTGATAATATGGCAATACATGCCGTAATTTTATGCAGCTGGGGTGCTACTTCCAGTGCTTTAGCAAAGAAAGTTTCAGATGAAGCAAAAAAACAACAATTAGATGTAATAGTAGATGCTGGAGGAACAGGGGAATTTAAAAAGAACGCAGAAAAATATGATGTAGCTTTGTTAGAACCTCAAGTTAGACATCTAAAAAAAGAGATTGAAACAATTGCTAGCAAATACAATATTCCTGTAGACATCGTAGATATGCAAGCATTTGCAGTCATGGATGGCAAGAAAATATTAAAACAAATAATAGATCTTGCCAACAAGAAGAAGGAGGACTAGCTTATGGATGGGAACAAATTAAGCAATAGTCGAATCATGAAATGGTTAGAAGAAAAAGTCATGCCAGTACTTGCAAGGATAGCACAAAATGTCTACCTGCAAGCGATTAGAGATGCATTTAGCAGTTTTGCACTTCCTGTAATATTAACTGGAGCAATATTTTTAATTATTGCAAATCCACCTACAGGTATAAACTGGGGTCCTATAATAGCTTGGGAAAATGCAGTAAAACCAATAATGGCACAGATTTTGATACCATTCAATTTAACTTTTGGAGTAATGGCACTTATGGTAGCATTTGGTACTGCTTACAGCCTTGCTTCACGTTGGGATTTAGATGAGTCAATGACTGGATTGACAGCTATGCTTGCTTTTTTAATTACTTGTTTCCCAGCAACAGATATAACGAAAGTTAGCTTTGGTGAAGTGCTAAATTATCTAGGAGGACAAGGACTATTTATAGCTATCATATTTGGGATTATCACACCAATAGTAGTAAGGTTTTTCAACAAAAGAGGATTGGTCATAAAGATGCCTGAGCAAGTGCCACCATATGTAGTTAGAAGCTTTATAGCACTAATTCCAATGTTTACTATGATTATTTTCGCTTGGGGAGTTGAATGGATAGTTTGGTCTAGATATCAAATAACTTTGCCACAACTTGTAATACAGGTTTTCCAACCACTGGTTGTAGCGTCGAATAGCTATCCAGCAGCTATAGCTGAAACAATTTTAATGATGCTTTTGTGGTCATT
>DAONLG010000021.1:0-18757 GCA_035406565.1 Soehngenia sp. | reverse complement strand
TAAAGGTTCAATTGGAAGAACAGATTTATATGGAGGCAATTTTAATGATATAATAAATAGTTTAATCAATAAAATAGCAATTTTGCCTGATGATACGGTTGTTTTACCAGGTCATGGACCATCTACGACTATAAAAGAAGAAAAATTAAGAAATCCATATATTAAAAAATATTTAATAAAATAATGAACAGGAGAAAAAATGATAAGCATTTTTTGTGAAGATATTGAGATTAATTATATAGATTTATATGAATTAGTTAGGTCATTTTACCCATTTGAAGACATTCAGTGTATTAATAGTGTAAATCAAAAAAATAATGCTGACTATTTAATTGAAATCAGATCAAATGACACCAACTGTATTGCAAATGCGTATATAAATGGTCAACTAAGAGAAAGAGTATGTATGGACTTAAAAAGTACACTCATATATAGAGACGCAATAACTACTAAAAAAATAACAGTGAAAAAAGCATTATATAGATTGTTAAATAAATTGACTGAAATTGATTTGCCATGGGGAATATTGACTGGTATAAAACCTGTAAAAATCCCATCATTTTTACTAAAATATGGTTTAAGAAAAGAATCAATTGAAGACATATTGGTAAATCAATACTATTTATCTAAATCAAAAGCCAAAATGGCAGTGGATATAGCTGTTTCACAACATAGAATTATTGATAATATAAAGAATAACAATTATAGCCTTTATATCAATATTCCATTTTGCCCTTCAAGATGTAGTTACTGCTCTTTCCCTTCTTTGCCAATTGGTAAATACAAAAATATTGTGTATGAATACACAGATAAATTAATAGAAGAGATTAAAGCAGTGAGCAATTTCATGAGTGGATTTGAAGTAAATACGATATACATTGGGGGAGGAACACCAACAAGTTTACCAATAGAATTAATCGAAAAAATTTTATTTAATATAAAATTGCTATATCCAAACACAATAGAATTAACTGTAGAAGCCGGAAGACCAGATACAATAGATTTCGAGAAATTATCAATTATGTACAAATATGGAGTAGATAGAATTAGCATTAACCCCCAAACAATGAATGACAGCACATTAAAAGTTATTGGAAGAAAACATTCATCAGAGGATGTAATTAAAACCTATACCATAGCTAAGGAAGTAGGTATAAAGACTGTAAATATGGATCTGATAATTGGATTACCTGGAGAATGCATAGAAGATGTAAAAACCACTTTAAAAAAATTGGAGCCATTAAGACCTGACAACCTTACAGTTCATGCTTTAGCCTATAAAAAAGGTTCAGCATTAACTAATAATAATGAATATGAATTATCAACTTCAAATATAGTTGAAAAGATGCAAAATGAATGTATAAAATTTGCATATTCTAATTCATTATCACCATATTATTTGTACAGACAAAAAATGATGGTGGGAAATTTGGAGAACATAGGGTTTTCAAGAGGAGATAATCCTTGTATATACAATATATCTATGATGGAGGAGAAAGAAACGATAATCGGTTGTGGCATGGGTGCAACATCTAAAATCTATAATAAAGGAAATGATAGTTTTAAGAGAATCGCAAACCCAAAAGATATTAATCTTTATTTCGAGAGATTTTATGAATCAATATCTAATAAAATAGAAGCCCTAAAATTATGTAATTGAATTTGGACAGTTATAGTTGACAGCATTTCAAAGATAAATTATAATAAACATAATTAAATATTATTCGTAGAATAGGAATAGTAATTTGAATAAGGTTTCAGAGAGCCGATGTTAGATGAAAATCGGTACCTACATCTTATGAAGACACCTATGAGAAAGTA
The DNA here is from genome assembly GCA_035406565.1 of Soehngenia sp. GTDB lineage: Bacteria > Bacillota > Clostridia > Tissierellales > Tissierellaceae > Soehngenia. The sequence goes on along the minus strand of DAONLG010000021.1, from coordinate 16,936 downwards.
GTTGAACTACTCGCATATTGCGTTATTAGTTTGAGTGAGGTAACCTAATTAGGGTGGCACCGCGAGAAAATCTCTCGTCCCTGAATATTCAGAGATGAGAGTTTTTATTTTGTAAAGGAGGATAATAATGGAATCTATGGGTAATTTGAGAAGGACAAATATGTGTGGTAAATTATCTTCATCAAATATTGATGAAGAAGTGGTTTTGATGGGTTGGGTTCAAAGAGAAAGAAATCTAGGTGGTATACACTTTGTAGATTTAAGAGATATAACAGGGATAGTACAGATTGTATTTGATGAATTTGCTCCAAATGAAATATTGGAAAAAGCTGATTTGCTGCGTCCCGAATTCGTAATAGCTGTAAAAGGCACAGTCAGAAAAAGAGAATCAATTAATCCAAATATTCCTACAGGTGAAATTGAAGTATTAGCTAAAGATTTGAGAATTCTTGATACAGCATCTACTCCACCAATCTATATTAAAGATGATGATAATGTAAGTGAAACGATGAGATTAAAATACAGGTATCTTGATTTAAGAAAACCTTTTATGCAAAATAATTTGATATTGAGAGCTAAATTAGCTAAAGTAGTGCGTGATTTTTTGCATGAAAACAATTTTATTGAGATTGAGACTCCTATGCTAACTAAGCCAACACCTGAGGGAGCGAGGGATTATTTAGTTCCAAGTAGAGTAAATCCTGGTAAATTTTATGCACTTCCTCAATCTCCACAGCTCATGAAACAACTGTTAATGGTTTCTGGTTTTGACAGATATTATCAAATTGTTAGATGCTTCAGAGATGAAGATTTAAGAGCAAATAGACAACCTGAGTTTACTCAAATAGACATGGAAATGAGCTTTGTTGATATTGAAGATGTTATAGCAATAAATGAATTATTATTAAAGCGAATTTTTAAGGAATTTAAAAATATAGACATTGAACTCCCCATTAAGCGACTGACATATAAGGAATCTATGGAAAGATTTGGAGTGGATAAACCAGATTTGAGATTTGGCTTTGAAATTGTAGACATTACAGAAAAAGTCAGAAATTGCAACTTTAAAGTATTTACAGATGCTATAAAAAATGGTGGGAAAGTTAAAGGCATTAATGTAAATGGTTATTCTGATAAATTTACTAGAAAAGACATACAAAATTTAGAAGAATATTGTAAGACATTTAATGCAAAAGGTTTAGCGTGGATAAAGGTCACTGAAGAAGGAGTTAGTTCGCCTATTTCAAAATTTCTTTCTAGTGAAGAATTAGATGAGGTATTAAAGAGTTTTAATGCTAAAGCAGGAGATTTAATATTAATAGTTGCTGATAAAGAATCAATAGTATATGATAGTCTTGGGAACTTAAGAAATGAGGTGGCTAAGAAACTAAATATAACAAATGAAAATGACTATGCTTTAGTATGGATAGTAGAATTTCCTTTGTTTGAATACAGTGAAGAAGAAAATAGATATGTTGCAAAACACCACCCATTTACTCATCCTATGGATGAAGATTTAAATCTACTTGAAACTCAACCGGAGAAGGTTCGTGCAAAAGCATATGATATAGTAATAAATGGCGATGAAATAGGTGGAGGGAGCATACGTATAAATAATTCTGATTTACAAAAGCGAATGTTTAAAGCATTAGGATTCACAGAGGAAGAAGCATATGATAAATTTGGATTTTTAATGGATGCATTTAAATATGGTACACCACCTCATGGAGGTATAGCATATGGATTTGATAGATTAACTATGCTTCTGACGAATAGTGAGAATATAAGAGATGTGATTGCATTTCCAAAAACTCAGTCAGCTACTTGCCTTCTTACTAACGCTCCTTCAACGGTATCAAATAAACAATTAGAAGAAGTACACATAAAAGTTGATGTCAAAAATGAGTAGTCCATTTGAAAGAACAATAAGCTTGATAGGGGATTTTAATTTTAAAAAAATTCAAGATAGCAATGTTATTATATTTGGCATTGGAGGCGTGGGCTCTTATGCTGCAGAATCTTTGGTCAGAGTAGGATTAGGGAATATAACACTTGTTGATTATGATATAATAGATGTAACAAATATAAATAGACAAGTACATGCTACTACTAAAACCATTGGGTTACCAAAAGTGAAAGTCATGAAGGATAGACTATTAGAAATAAATCCTAATTTAAATATAAGTATCTATGAAGAAAAAGTTAGTGCTGATAATATAGACATTTTTGAATTAAGCAAATATAATTACATCATAGACGCTATAGATATGGTATCATCTAAAATATGTTTGATAGAAAAAGCTAAAATACTTGGCATTAATATAATTAGCGCTATGGGTGCTGGTAATAAATTAGACCCCACCAGATTTAGAGTAGACGATATTTTCAATACTAAAGTATGCCCATTAGCAAAAACAATTAGACATGAACTTAAAAAGAGAAATATAGATAAATTAAAAGTTGTATATTCTGATGAGACGCCATTAAAAGTAAATCTTGGAGATAATGAGAAAAGGAAAGCGATACCCGGTAGTATATCTTATGTACCACCGGTAGTAGGAATGATAATAACATCAGAAGTAGTAAAGGATATAATAAATAGCTAATTCTTGTTTAGGAGGAAATTAGATGGAAGAAATAGCTGTAGTAACTAAAAAATTAGATAACGGAATGATAGAATTAGAAATTAAGAGGAATTCTGCATGTGGAGATTGCAAGGCGTGTGGAAACTCTTCAGAATCAAATAAGCATATTATTATTTTAAAAGACACTATTAACGCACAACCTGGAGACACCGTTTTGTTAAGTACCGAAAGTAAAAATATATTAAAATACACATTGATTGTATATGCAATACCTTTTGCTTTTCTCATAATTGGCATGATTTTGGGCTACTATTTATCGTCAACATATAATTTGTACGATGCTGATATCTTTAGCTTTATCTTAGGAATGCTGTTTTTAGCTTTTTCTTATTTGATATTAAGACTTATAGATAACAAGTATTATAAGAATAATGATAACATATTAAAAATAAGTAAAAAAATATAGGGGGTAGTCTTTTGTCTGATAAAGATTCAGTAATTCTTCGTTTAAGAAAAGTAGAAGGTCAAATTAAGGGAATTCAAAAAATGGTCGAAGAGGGTAAATACTGTGGAGATATACTAATTCAAATATCAGCTGCAAGGAGTGCTTTAAATAATGTAAGTGGTATAATACTGGAGAATTATTTAAAAAATTGTATAAGCCAAGAGCAATCAACCTCACCTGAAGAAATTGAAAAATTAATCGATGTTATGCTCAAATATACAAAACAAAATTGATTTTAAGCCATATGGCTAATAAATATAATTTTGTGAAAGGAGAATAAAATGAATTTAGAGAGTTTAAAAAAATCTGATCCAGAAGTTATGAGTATTATCGAGGAGGAAATTGAAAGGCAAAACAAACATATTGAGTTGATTGCTTCTGAAAATTTTGTGTCTAAAGCAGTATTAGAAGCGATGGGAAGCCAATTGACAAATAAATATGCAGAAGGATACCCAGGTAAGAGATATTATGGAGGATGCGAGGTTGTCGATAAAGTAGAAGTATTGGCTATAGAAAGAATGAAAAAGCTATTTAATGCCGATCATGCTAATGTTCAACCACATTCTGGTTCTAATGCAAATTTAGGTGTATATTTTGCTCTGTTAAAACCTGGTGACAAAGTATTGGGTATGAATTTATCACAAGGTGGGCATTTAACACATGGAAGCCCTGTGAACATATCAGGTGTTTATTTTAACTTTGCTGCATATGGAGTAGACAAAGATACTGAAAGAATTAATTATGATGAAGTTAGAGAAATAGCTCTAAAAGAGAAACCCAAATTAATAGTAGCTGGGGCTAGTGCATATCCTAGAGAAATAGATTTTAAGAGATTTAAAGAAATTGCTGATGAAGTAGGAGCATATTTAATGGTTGACATGGCTCATATAGCTGGATTAGTTGCAGCAGGCTTACACCAAAGTCCAGTTCCATATGCTGACTTTGTTACTACAACAACACATAAAACATTAAGAGGGCCAAGAGCAGGGGCTATTTTGTGTAAAGCTGAATATGCAAAATTAATAGATAAAGCAATTTTCCCTGGCATACAAGGTGGACCACTAATGCATGTCATAGCTGCTAAAGCTGTTGCATTTGGTGAAGCTCTTCAAGATAGTTTTAAAGACTATCAGATGCAAGTAGTAAAAAATGCCAAAGCATTAGCAGAAGCACTCATTGAAAAGAACTATAGATTGGTTTCTGGTGGCACTGACAACCATTTGATTTTAATTGATGTTAGAAATAAAAATTTAAATGGCAAAACAGCTGAAAAAATGCTAAATGATATTGGCATTGCAACAAATAAAAACACAATACCATTTGATCCTGAAAGTCCATTTATTACTAGTGGCATTAGGATTGGCACAGCTGCAATGACAACTAGAGGCATGAAAGAACCAGAAATGTTTGAAATTGCAGAACTGATTAGTGACACACTTGAGAATAAATCTGATATTGAAAAAATCAAAAAAAGAGTTTATGAACTTTGCGATAGGTTCCCATTGTATAGATAAAAATTGCCTACATTTAATGTAGGCTTACATATTTAAATAAATTATGAGTGGTGTATATGGAAATAATTAATAATAATCTTAATAATGTAATAATTGAAGTTAAAAAAGGTAGTTTAGCAGATGAGCTAGGTATAGAACCTGGAGATTTATTGAAAAAAATTAATAATCAACCTGTTAAGGACATAATTGATTATAAATATTTAGTAGCAGATGAGAATATAACATTAGAAATCATAAAACAAAACGGAGACATATGGGAATTCGAAGTTGAAAAAGATTTTAGCGAAGATCTCGGGATATTTTTTAGCAATTCACTGATTGATAAAGCTAAGTCATGTCAGAACAAATGTATTTTCTGTTTTATAGACCAACTCCCCTTAAACCTTAGAGAAACGCTATATTTTAAAGATGATGATTCGAGATTATCTTTCTTACAAGGTAATTATATAACCTTAACCAATATGAACGAGGATGAAATCGATAGAATTATAAAATACCGTTTAAGCCCTATAAATATATCTGTTCATACAACTAATCCTGATCTAAGAGTGAGAATGCTAAAGAACAAACGAGCTAGAAATATTATGGATGTCCTAAAAAAATTATCAGATGCTAAAATAGAGTTAAACTGTCAGATAGTCTTAGTACCTGGAATCAATGATGCTGCAGAATTGGAGAGGACTCTAAATGATTTAGGAAAACTTTACCCAAGTGTGAATTCAATTGCTTGTGTTCCGGTAGGATTGACTAAGTATAGAGATCATCTAGATAAGATAAATCCATTCGACAACCAAAGCGCAAGAGATGTATTAGACATAATAAACAAGTATCAAAGTATATTCAAATCTAGGTATGGAACAAGATTGGTTTATGCTTCAGATGAATTCTACTGCCTTTCTGGCATTGATTTGCCAAGCTATGAATCATATGAGGACTTCCCACAATATGAGAATGGTGTTGGCATGCTTAGGTCTTTCTTAACCGAAGTAACTGAAAACATCAGTAAACTAGATTCTATAAATTATATAAAAGCTAAACGTGTGGCATTTGCTACAGGAGTTTCTGCATATCCATATATGAAATCAATTTCTGAGCTAATATCTAAAAAGATTGATAAACTAGAAATAGAAGTTGTAAAAATCATAAATGATTTTTTTGGCGAAAATATTACAGTGTCTGGGCTTATCACAGGAAAAGATTTAATTAAGAATTTGTCAAAAGAAGAATATAAAAATATTGATTATTTATTAATCCCAGAAAACATGCTTAGAAAGAACGATGATCTTTTTTTAGATGATTATAGAATTACCGATGTAAAAAATATTCTTGGGTTTGATGTAATACCAATAGAAATTAGTGGGAAAAAATTGATAGATTTTTTTAGAAAGGAGTGTTCGAATGAGTAGACCTGTAGTATGTATTGTAGGCAGACCCAATGTTGGAAAATCTACATTGTTTAATAAATTGGCTGGTCGAAGGATATCAATAACTGAAGACACCCCAGGTATAACACGTGATAGGATATATGCTGAAGGAGAATGGCTGAATAATTACTATACTATTATTGATACCGGTGGTTTAGACCCTCGAAGTGATGATATTTTTATGAGTAATATAAAAAAGCAGGTTCAAGTAGCAATAGATACTGCAGATGTAATACTATTTGTAGTAGATGGATTAGAAGGGATTACGCAAACTGATATAGAAATCGGAAATTTACTTAGAAAATCTGGCAAACCTATATTATTAGTTGTAAATAAAATTGATACTAAGAAAGAACTAATTCATTTCTACGATTTTTTTGAACTTGGGTTTGAAAATATAAATTATGTATCCGCAGAAGCTTCATTAGGTATAGGAGATTTGCTAGATGAAATTGTTAAGAGCTTTCCTAAAGACAGCGAGCCGATAACATATAAAGATGCAATAAGAGTTGCATTTATTGGACGTCCAAATTCTGGAAAATCGTCTCTGGTAAATTATATACTTGGCGAAGAAAGGAATATAGTTACAGATATTCCAGGAACAACACGTGATGCAATAGACTCGTATTTTGAATATAAAGATAACAAATTCATATTAGTGGATACTGCAGGATTAAGGAAGAAAAAATACATTGATGAAAAAGTAGAAAGATATTCTGTAATCAGGACACTGACAACAATTGACAGATCAGATGTATGCGTTTTAGTTATTGATGGCACGGTTGGAATTACTGAACAAGATTCAAAAATTGCGGGATATGCCCATGATAATGGAAAGGCTATGATTATAGCAATTAACAAATGGGATATAGTTCAAAAAGACGATAAAAGTTACAAAGAATTTGAAAAATCGGTTAGAGATACGCTGGGTTTTATTCAGTATGCACCAATATTATTTATTTCTGCAAAAACTGGAAAACGAGTTGATAAATTACTCGATACAATTAATTTAGTTTATTTAAATTATACTAAAAGAATCAGCACAGGTAAATTAAATGATATCATCAATGAAGCGGTTTTGATGAATCAACCACCAAGTGATAAAGGCAAGAGAGGCAAGATTTACTATGCTACACAAGTATCAGTAAAGCCACCCAGATTTGTTATTTTTGTTAATGACAAAGAACTTATACATTTTTCATATGCAAGATATTTAGAAAATCAAATCAGACTATATTGTGATTTCACCGGAACTCCTATAATACTAGAATTTAGAGAGAAGGGTAATGAAAAATGAAATTGTTAGTAATAGCTATAATAGCCTATTTATTAGGTAGTTTTTCTTCAGCCTATGTGATTGGTAAACTATATAAAAATATAGATATCAGAGAACATGGAAGCGGAAATGCTGGTGCCACAAACGCCATGAGGGTTTTAGGAAAGCCCGCTGGTGTTATAACCTTTGTACTAGATGCTCTCAAAAGCATAGTAAGTGTTATGATTGGGTTACACATATATGGATATTATGGTGGATTAGTAGCAGCAATATTTACAGTAATAGGTCATAATTGGCCTTTCTTTTTTGGATTTAAAGGAGGAAAGGGAATAGTTACAACTATAACAACTATGGCTATACTTCAATTTAAATTAACGCTAATAAGCGTAATAATTGGTCTAATAGTAGGTGCTATTACAAAGTATGTATCACTTTTATCAATTACGTTTCTTTTGTCAATGATAGTTTTAACATTTACAGGGTTAATCTCTGTAGATACATACACAAAATTAACAATATTATTTTTAAGCTTAATGGGTATTTATAGGCATAGGAGCAATATAAAAAGATTAATTAATGGCAAGGAGAATAAATTTGGAGGTAAAACTAGTGAATGATAATATTTCAATTTTAGGTGGTGGAAGTTGGGGATGTGCATTAGCTAGTATGCTTTCTAAAGAAGGCAAAGATGTAACTTTATGGGTTAGATCTCATTCTCAATATGAAGAAATAGCAAAGAGAAGAACTAACAGTAAATATTTACCAGGAGTTTCTATACCTGATTCATTAAAAGTGACTGATGATTTAGAAGAAGCTGTAAAAAACTGTGATATTATAACTATAGCAATACCCACAAATAACATTCGAGAACTACTTACAGATCTAAAACCAATTGTTAAAGAAAATCAAATATTAGTAAACTTAGCAAAAGGAATAGAAGAGAATACAGACTTAAGAATTTCAGAAATTTGCAATCAGATATTGCCGGATAACAGATATTGCGTCATTTCAGGGCCTTCTCATGCAGAAGAAGTAGTAAAAAATATTCCTACAGCTGTAGTTTGTGCATCAGTAGATAACAAAGTAGCTGAATATGTTCAAGATATTTTTACGACTTCTTCTTTCAGAATTTACACTAATCAAGATTTAATAGGTGTTGAATTGGGAGGTGCATTAAAGAACATAATTGCACTAGGTGCTGGAATTTCAGATGGAGTAGGGTTTGGCGATAATACTAAAGCTGCGTTAATGACCAGAGGACTTTATGAAATGGCAAAATTAGGTGCTGCTATGGGGGCAAATCCCGATACTTTTTCAGGATTAGCTGGTGTAGGAGATTTAATTGTCACTTGCACAAGTATGCATAGTAGAAACAGAAAAGCTGGAATTTTAATAGGTCAAGGGTACTCGCTAGAAGATGCTACGAATAAAGTAGGCATGGTTGTAGAAGGAGTAAAAACCACGAAAGCAGCATATCATTTATCTAATAAATTAAATATTGAAATGCCTATTACAAATGAAATATATAGTATTTTATACCTTGGAGCAGATGTAAAAAGCTCATCTGCTAGACTAATGGGAAGAGATATGAAATATGAGATAGACATATTAGAGTTTTATAAAGACTAATAAATAAAGGCATGAGAATATATATATGTTCTCATGCCTTTATTTATTAGAAAATTTGGTCGGAGTGAGAGGATTTGAACCTCCGGCCCCAAGTCCCCCAGACTTGTGCGCTACCAGGCTGCGCCACACCCCGGTAACCTGTATTATAGCTAATAAAATTGATTTTGTAAAGAGTTTAAACTTTAAAAAATATATGATATACTAATTTTATAATTTACAAGGGGGATGAAGGATGTTTGATTTTTTTATTAGCTTAATTATCATTGCAGAAATAGCAAGTTTATTTGGGTATGTGTTGGTTGTTTTAAAAGAAAAGTATTATCTTAAAAAGAACATTATATTAATAGATAATAAATATATCTCAAATGATGAAATTGAAGACACAGATTTATATGAATTTTTACTAGACGGAACTAAACTAAAAGCTGGGGACGAAGTAACTATTCAAACAAAGACTAACGAGAAATATAAAGGCGTTATTATTGGTGCTATTGCAAAAGAGCATTCAATAAAGATCATTACCTATACTAATGAAATAATAAAATTAAGAATAGATACTATAAGAGAATTCAAAATATTAGGTAAATATGGTAAGTTTTTTAACTAGGTGAAAATATGGATAAAAATAGAAGAAACATAATTCTATTTCTTACAATTTTAATAACAACTTTTGCAATTATTGTGATTATACCTACTTTATCTCGCTCTAATATAAATACAATAAAGCCAGAAAAAATAATATATGAAAAGAAATATAGTTTTAATAGTGTTATAATTAGAGATGAAGTTGTACAATTCGATAACAGTGACATATCAGAAATAGAAAAAATGGTATCAGATAACAAGATGGTTCCAAAAGGTTCATATATTTCTAGAGTTGTCACGACAGATGGGCAGAACCATGAAATATATTCAAATTGTTCTGGCTTTGTATCATATCAAATTGATGGTTTTGAGAATATTGGCATAGATTCGATAAAAAGTATGAATGAAAAAGACTTTGACTATCTGTTTGATGAGCAGCCAAATGAAAATATAAAAGGAATTAAAATTATCGATTCATATGAGTGGTATCTAATTGTTGATGTAGATGACAATACTTATGACAATTATAAAGATGGCGATATCATAAAAATTCAAATTGAAAATGGAGTTAATAGATATTTAGATACATCGTTAATAGCTAAATTAAAGACAGAAAATCACAATATCTTAATTTTAAAATCCAATAATTTCATACAAGAGTTTTTGGATCAAAGAAAATTGAAAGTAAACTTAATTTTAATCCAAGAAGGAGCATACAAGCTACCAAATACTGCACTTACTCAAAATGATGGTGTAGTGGGCGTTTTTATAAAAGAATATTATGGAGTTGTTGGTTTTAGACCTGTAGAGATAATAGATAGTGATGATGACTTTATTTATGTGAATTTAGGTGATGATAATGGCAATATCGTAATAAATGATAAAATAAAAAGAACAATAGATGAGCACTCAGAAATTATACTAGCTCCCAAAAGTGTAGAATATGATAGTATTATTAGATAAGAGGTGATAATTATTAGTATTAGAGATAACATTTTAAGAATTAAAGAGAATATTGACAATACTTGTATAAAAATTGGTAGAAAAAACGATGTAAAAATTGTTGCTGTTACTAAATATGTTTCTGTTGATAAAATTCTTGAATCTCTTAAATATGGCATAAATGACATTGGAGAAAGTAAAGTACAGGAACTATTGAAAAAGATAAGTTATATTAGTCCAAAACCGAATTATCATTTCATTGGTCATCTTCAGACGAATAAAGTAAAATACATTTATGATAAAGTAGATCTTATTCAATCACTAGATAGAATAGATTTGGCAGACGAGCTAGAAAAAAGAGCAAAATTAGCTAATATTACAATAGATTTACTCATACAGATCAATATTTCAAGAGAATCTACAAAATTCGGGATGGATGAAAATGAAGTTTTTGAGTTTATCGAAGCTTTGCAAAATCATGAACATTTACAGATACAAGGACTTATGACAATAGGATCAAACACAGAAGATAAGACAAAAATAAGATCTGATTTTAAAAAAATGTATAATCTAAGTGAGAAAATTAAATCTAAGCACTACGATAGAGTTGAGATGAATATTTTATCAATGGGCATGACAGATGATTATACGATAGCTATTGAAGAAGGCTCAAATATGGTAAGAATAGGTACTGGGATTTTTGGAGAAAGAGAAAAAATGGGGGGTTAGCAATGTCTAATTTTATGGATAAGTTTAAATACTTCATTGGCATCGATGAATATGAAGAAGAGGAAATAAAAGAAATAGAAGAAGAAAAATATGATGTAACACCAGTGAATAAAACTAAGAGAAATACAAAATTAGTTAGTATCAATCAAAACACAAATTTAAAAATTGTGGTACATGAACCTCTTAGCTATGAAGAAGCGCCAAGCATAATAGATGATTTAAAAATGAGAAAAGCAGTTGTTGTCAATTTTGAGCAACTAGATATAAATTTGAAACGACAAATATTTGACTTTATTAATGGTGGACTTTATGCTATTGAAGGGAAAATTCAGAAGGTAACAAAAGATATTTTTATATTAGCTCCGATAAATGTAGAAATAGATGGCATTAAAGATGAACTAAAAAATAGAGGGATTTTCCCTTGGTAAAAACAGGAGACATATATGTATATTTTTTTACAATCATTAGCTAAATTATTAAACATAATTGAAATTTTGATTCTTATTAGAGTATTTTTAAATATTTTTAATATCAATGATGAAAATAAATTAATGAGAGTTATATATGAGTTAACAGAGCCAATTATTTATCCAGCTAGGTATTTACTTAATCTTTTAGGATTAAATCGTGGAATGCTGGATTTTTCACCATGGGTAGCAATCCTCATCATGAGGTTATTTTATCAACTTTTGGTTGGAGTATTATTGTAAATGAAAAATAAAGAAATATCTATTTCAATCATCAATGATAATGAACTACAATTAAAAATAAAGAACTTGATAGATAAAGCAGAAATAACCAAAAAAAAACATATTGTGACTCGCTCTAATTTCTTAGATCCATTTGAGCAAAAGACTGCGCACTCATATTTAAAAGAATACTCTAATGAAATTGTTTGTGAATTTTATGGAGGTTACGATAATAGCGAAAGAAAAATATTGGTTATGTCACCTAAATGGGGAAATAATAATAAAGAAGAGTATCTTAAAACCCTTATAATTCATGGATTATTTGATGATATCACTCATAGGGATGTGCTGGGGAGTATCATGGCTTTGGGAATCAAAAGGGAAACAATTGGAGATATTATCGTTCATCCTGAGAAAATTGGAGTTATAGTTTTAAGCGAACTGGCTGATTATATAATGCTAAATTTAATTAAAATTAAGAATATAAAAATAAAGAATATAGAAACAAGTGATTTCAACAGCTTAGAATTACCTGAGAGAAGTTATGACGTTTTAAATAAAACAGTTAATTCATTGAGAATAGATGCTTTTATTAGTGCTGTTTGTAATATAACAAGAGAAGACAGTCAAATTTTATGTAAGCGTGGATTAGTAAAGATAAATTGGGAAACTGTCATTAAACCACACCATTTAATAGAAGAAAATGATTTAATATCAATAAAAGGATATGGAAGATATGTTTTTATAAATATCGATAGAATAACGAAGAGTGGAAGATTTCATATAATTGTTCAAAAATACAAGTAATGGAGTGATGAAATGTTAACACCACTAGATATACAGAATAAAACTTTTAAAAAGTCATTATTTGGTTATAACAAGAAATCAGTAAACATGTTTTTATCTGAGATAATAGAGGATTATGAGAAAATTTATAGAGAAAATATCGAGTATAAAGATAAAATAAATATGCTATCCGAGCAGATAAGACAATTTAATTCAATGGAGGAAACTTTAAAGTCAACACTTTTAATAGCACAAAAAACAGCCGAAGAAGTAACTCTAAATGCGAGGAGAAAATCTGATATTATCATAGAAGAAGCAGAAATTAAAAAGAATTCAATTATACAACAAGCTCATGAAGATGTAAAGACAATAAAAGAGGAATATGAATATCTACAAAAAGAAATTTACATATTTAAAACAAGACTTGAATCTTTCTTAGAATCACAAAAATTATCTCTGAATGAATTTTACAATGATATTGCCAATAAAGCATCACATGATGAAAATAATAATGGTAATGAAACAAATGAACATAATAATGAACATAATATAGAAGACAGTAAAAGTTTTGATGAGTACGATTTGAATGCATTACAAAGTGAAAGTAATAGTCAATAAATGGGGGAGAAATATTGACATATTTAATAATGATAACAATAGTTTTATTAGATCAAATTTCTAAATACTTAGCAGTAAAAAATATAGTTAGTAATGGGAATTACAAGTTTTTTAATGGTTTATTAGAATTGAAATATGTGAAGAATTATGGAGCAGCTTTTGGCATTTTGCAGGAAAAAAAGTGGATATTCATCATAATCACAATCATAGTAATTTGTGTGTTTATGATATATTTGATTAGGTATAGTTCGGAAATTCATTTGCTAAATAAAATTGCCCTTTCTATGCTAATTGGTGGTGCAATAGGTAACTTTATTGATAGAATAAGGCTTGGCTATGTGGTGGATTTCATTCGAGTTGATATAATAAAATCAATAAACTTTCCGGTCTTTAATATTGCTGATATATTCATTGTCATCGGAACAATACTATTGATGATAATTACGATATTCCCTCAGAAATTTTTTTCTAATGGAGAGAGTATATGAGTTATAAGAAGATAGAATTTATTGTTGGAGAAGATGATGGATATAGATTGGATTATTATTTATCTCTTGAAATGAATGAACTTTCTAGAAGCTACGCGCAAAAATTAATAAAAGATAAAGTTGTCACTGTAAATGGGAGTTATAAAAAACAAAGTTATCTAGTTAATGAAGGGGATATTATTGAATTATTACTTCCTGAAATAGAAGAACTAAAATTAGAAAAAGAAAATATACCTCTAGATATTGTATTTGAAGACAATGATATAGTTGTAATAAACAAACCTCAAGGTTTAGTAGTCCACCCTGCGCCTGGTAATTATAGTGGCACATTAGTTAATGCACTATTATATCATATTGACAATCTATCATCCATTAATGGGATTATTAGACCTGGGATTATTCACAGGATAGATAAAGATACTTCGGGGTTATTGATCATTGCTAAAAATGATTTTTCTCATAAAATATTATCTAATGATCTCAAAAAACATGAAATTAGTAGAGAATATATAGCATTATGTCATGGAAGATTATCACAAAACAATGGGACAATAAATGCTCCAATTGGTAGAGACCCTAGAAACCGAAAAAAAATGACTGTAACTGAAATAAATAGCAAAAACGCAATTACACATTTTACAGTTTTAAAGAATTTTGATAATTATAGTTTACTAAAACTTAAGCTAGAAACTGGTCGTACTCATCAAATTAGAGTACATTTAAGTCATATAAACCATCCAATAGTAGGAGATCCTGTTTATTCCAAAGCTTTAAATGAATTTGGCATAAATAAACAGATGCTACATGCGTTTAAAATAAAATTTAATCATCCACGAAGTAAAAAGATGATGACATTTTATGCACCTTTACCAGATGAATTTAAAAATATAATAAAAAAAATAGTCAAGAGGGAATGTAATGATAATTAAAGCTAAAATAATGGATGAGCTAGCTATAAGAAGAGCTATTACTAGAATTTCAAATGAGATAATTGAAAGAAATAAGGGTGTTGAAGATATAATTTTAATTGGCATTAAAACTAGAGGAGTTCCATTAGCAAATAGGATAAGCCAGAAAATCGAGGAAATAGAAGGCGAAAAACTACAAGTTAATACCCTAGATATAAAATTTTACAGAGATGATTTAGATAGGCTAGATAGTAATCCACATGTGTCTAAAGAGATAGATTATAAGATTGACAATAAAATAGTTGTTTTAGTCGATGATGTAATTTATACAGGCAGAACAGTGAGAGCTGCATTAGATGCACTAATGGACATAGGCAGACCAAGAAAAGTCCAACTTGCTGTTTTAGTAGATAGAGGTCATAGGGAATTGCCAATTAGGCCGGATTTTATTGGCAAAAATGTTCCTACTGCATCAAATGAAATTGTTTCAGTTAAGTTAGCAGAAATTGATGATTGTGATGAAGTAATAATATTAGAAAATTAGAAAGATAGATTTCTTAATCTATCTTTCTAATTTTAGTTGAATCGAATGTGTTCAAGTCTATTGTTACAGTTTTAAAATTATCATAATTAACAAAACCATATTTGGTATCTTTAGGTTTTTTTACAAATACTCTCTTAGTATAATCTACATCAATTTTAGTTTGAAAATTGTTTTTACTAAACAAAGCGGCTAAATATGCTGCTTCATAAATGGTTGATTCTGGGATTTCAGAATTCTTAGATTTTATGATAACATGGCTACCAGGAGTATTTTTTGCATGGAGCCATAAATCATCTTTTTTAGCGAACTTAGTTGTTAAATACTCATTTTGCAGATTATTTTTCCCTACGTAGATATCAAAACCATCACTTGATAAGTAATGAAGAGGTTTACTCTTTTGGGCAGTGCTTATTTTTTTCTTTCCTGAAGGTCTTTTTATATAACCGTGGTCTATTAATTCGGTTCTAATTTCATCTAATTCATAAAACTCATTTACTAAATTCAAACTCAATAATATGCTCTCTAAATAGAATATTTCGTTTTGTGTCTCCTCAATTTGTTCTTTTAGGATTGATGAAGCTGCTTTAAGTTTTGCATATTTCTTATAGTATTTTTGTGCATTTGCGGCAGGTGACAATGTAACATCTAAGGGAATTTCTATCGTATTTTGCTCAGGATCATAGAAATTACTCAATTCAATGCTTTCCACACCTTTTGGAATTGCGTGAATATTTGATTGAAGTAGATCCGCATATATTTTATACTTTTCTCTGTCTGCGCTTTCAATTAATTCTTCATTTATTTTTGATAATTTATGTTGTAATTTATCAATTCGATTTTCCACAATTTTGCGAATAGATGATGATCTTTGCTTTATTCTATCATCTTTATCGATTTTGTAATATATAAAATCGAGTAGATTAGACATATTATCAAAATATTTGTTATTAGTGGAATCAAATTGTCTTAATGGAAAAGCATAAAAATAGTTGATTTTTCCATTATTATCGATATTGGCAGTAGGGGTAAATTCATTGTCATTTACTTTTTTTATAATGCTTTCAAAAGCACTATAAATTGCGTTTATCTCTGAATCACTTAAACTCAACAAGGTTCTGTCAATAATTATATTAGCAATTGTACAAATTTCTTTTGATATAAGAGGACTTAAACCTAGAAAATTTTGGTAGAGGAATTTATCAATCCTCATATTTTTGTTATTTAAATCAATCAATTTCCTGAATACCTCAATATCTATATCTCTAGGATCGACCTTATTATTAATTGGTGGGAAAGTATAAAAAAGGCCAGGCAAAACTTCTCTAACTCTTGACATATCTTTATTAACACGCTTAATTGAGTCGATGATTTTATTTGTGCTCTTATCCAATAATATAATATTGCTGTATTTTCCCATTATCTCAACAACAATTTGCTTATATTCTTGATAACCCAATTCATCTTTTCCACTTGCAGTTATAATTATTACTCTATCTAATAGATGTTGTTCAATAGATGATATCCTTAAACCTTGCAAATTCTTTCTCAATAGCATACAATAAGCTGGAGCATTGATAGGATTTTCATAAGTATTATTGGTTATATATAATCTAGGGTAAGTGCTGCTAGCAGAAATCAGCAATTTATAGTTTACACTATTATTATAGATTTGGATTATTATTTCATCTTTTTCTGGCTGATAAATTTTATCTAT
>DAONLG010000020.1:0-18790 GCA_035406565.1 Soehngenia sp. | reverse complement strand
TTTTCACTGAATAAAACTTTATACTTTTATATGACATTTTCACTGACTATTGACACTAATATTTTTTCACATCATCTTAAATTGATATACTGTTTACCTGTATGTATAAATAATGATATACTATAGTTATTTGAAAGAGGAGGGATATTGATGCAAGCTAAAACATTAATGGTGATTGATGGCAGCTCATTAGTACATAGAGCATTCTATGCACTACCTCTATTAAGTAACAAGAGTGGAGTTTATACTAATGGAGTTTATGGGTTTTTAACTATGCTTTATAAAGTATTAGATGAATACAAACCGGATTATATATGTGTTGCTTTTGACAGAAAAGGGAAAACATTTAGACATGAAGAATATGAAAACTACAAAGGAACAAGGGATAAGACTCCAAGCGAGCTATCAATGCAATTTCCGATATTGAAAGAAATATTAGAGAATATGGGAATAAAGACGATTGACCTTGATATGTACGAAGCTGATGATATCGCAGGCACACTGGCAAAAAAAGCTGAAGATAAAGGACTTAACGTATATTTAGTGACAAGTGACAAAGATTATCTTCAACTTGCTACGGATAAAGTAAAGATAATTATGACAAAAAAAGGGATTACTGAGATTGAAGAATATGACAGGAAGAGAATTAATGAAGAATACGGAATTGAACCTAAACAATTTATAGAAGTCAAAGCTCTGATGGGAGATAAGTCGGATAATATACCGGGCATTGATGGAATAGGGGAGAAAACTGCTTTAAAATTGATACAGCAATATGGTAGTATTGAAAATATATTTGACAATGTCACTGAGATTAAAGGGAAACTCAGAGAAAAATTAATAGAAGGCAAAAACATTGCTATTCTTAGCAAAAGACTTTCCGAGATAATAACACAAGTACCACTTGACTTCGACATAGAAGACTTAACATTCGGAAATCAAAATACTAAGGAACTTAAGAATTTATTTGAAGACCTTGAATTCAAGAGTTTATTGAATAAGATAGATAGTGGATTTGAAGAAACAAAGCCTATGAAGGTATTTCAAATAAAGGAAATAGAAACAGATGAAGACTTAGAATATTTAATTAATAAAATAAAGGAAGTCAAAGAAATTACGTTTAAATTTGTTGTAGATGATTACATTTATGAGAATGCAATAGGCCTAGGTATTAAAGTAAAAGGAGAAAATGCATCTTACCTCGATTTTACAACTATTGGATTAGAAAATTTGAAAGTATTAGAAAATGTATTTAAAAACGAAGATATCATAAAAAACAGTTGGGATTGTAAATCTGACATTGTTAGCTTGTTCAAAATGGGTTGGGATGTTTTAGGCTTAGAATTCGATACAGCAATAGCTCAGTATCTTATAAATCCAGACCAAAGTGATTATGCCATAGATAAAATTGCTGAAGAATATCTTGAAATCAATGGAAATAATCTTGAAAATTTATTGGGCAAAGGGAAATCTAAAAAGAATTTTAAAGATATAGAAAAAAAGGAAATAATTAACTATATAGCTTTTGTGTTAAATACTATAGAGCTATCAAAACCTAAAATGTTAGAGATAATTGAAGAAAGACAAATGGAAGAGCTATTTTTAAATGTTGAAATGCCTTTAGTAGAAGTCCTTGCCAGCATGGAATATTTCGGAATTTTAGTAAATGAAAAAGAACTTGACGATATTGGAAAGAGTTTTGACAACGAGATTAATAATTTGATTAATGACATATATCAATTAGCAGGTGAAGAATTCAATATAAATTCACCAAAACAATTGGGATATATTCTATTTGAGAAATTGAAATTACCAACAGTAAAAAAAATCAAAACAGGGTACTCTACTGATATTGAAGTTCTTGAGGAACTTAAAGATGTCCATCCAATAGCTGAAAAATTGATAAGATATCGACAAATAATTAAGCTTAAATCAACTTATATTGAGGGCTTAAAACCTATGATAAACAAAAACTCTGGAAGAATTCATTCTAAGTTTAATCAAACCGTTACAAGCACCGGCAGGATCTCAAGTACTGAACCCAATTTACAAAACATACCCATACGTTCAGAAGATGGTAAGAAGATAAGAAGAGCATTTGTTGCTCAACAACCAGATTATTTATTTTTAGATGCTGATTATTCACAAATAGAACTGAGAATTTTGGCACATCTGTCTAATGATAGGAAAATGATAGAAGCATTTATAAATGATGAGGATATTCATATGAAAACTGCAAGTGAAATATTTGGGGTCGAGTTAACTGACGTAACTCCTGATTTAAGAGCAAAAGCAAAGACAATAAATTTCAGTATAATATATGGAATATCTGATTACAGTTTATCTAAGGATTTAGGAATAAGCAGAAAAGAAGCTCGTAAATATATAGATGAGTATTTTGAAAACTACAGTGGGGTAAAGCAGTACATGGAAAACTCTGTAAGTAAAGCAAAAGAACAAGGGTACGTAGAAACAATATTAAATAGAAGAAGGTATATCCCTGAAATAAATTCAAATAATTATAACATAAGATCTTTTGGAGAACGAGTCGCTATGAATATGCCTATTCAAGGAAGTGCAGCGGATATCATCAAAATGGCGATGGTTGAAATTTACAGGGATCTAAAACATAAAAATTTGAAATCGCATTTAGTTTTAACAATACACGATGAATTGATTATTGAAACATATGTCAAAGAACAGAAATATGTAAAGAGTATGATGAAAGAAAAAATGGAAAATGTGGTAAAACTAAAAGTTCCATTAAAAGTTGAAATTGCAGAAGGAGCAAGTTGGTATGATACAAAATAGAGCTAAAATAATTGGAATAACCGGGGGGATAGCCACTGGGAAATCCACTGTAGTAGAAATTATAAAATCTAAAGGTTATTTTGTTATAGATGCAGATGAAATTGCTAAAGATGTAGTAAAAAAAGGGTCATTAGGATTGGAAAAAATCAAAGAAAAATTTGGATCCGATATATTGCTATATAATGGTGAGTTAAATAGAGAAAAATTAGCTGAGATCATATTTACTAATGAAGAAATGAGAAAAGAATTAAATGAAATTCTGCATCCGATAATTATTAACGAAATAATTAAAGCGGTTGATGAGCATATTTTACAGGAAAAAGTTATATTCATCGACGTACCTCTGCTATTTGAATCCAAAGATAGATTTAATGAACAAGGCCTTTCCTTTGATGAGGTTTGGCTTGTATATTGCGATGAACAAACTCAGATAGATAGGCTTATGAAAAGGGATAAAATAAATTATATTTATGCTTTAAATAAGATTAAATCTCAACTGGATTTGAATTTTAAAAAAGAAAATAGTGATGTAATTATATATAACAATGGTGATTTACATCAATTAGAGGAAACTGTCGAACATTTTTTGAGGAAGTTAAGTTGTGATTAGTATGAGAAGAATTATTAAAATATTAATAGTGTTAATTATTTTGGCATTTTTGATTAATTGCATTATATCAATAGTTTACCCAATTAAATATAAAGAAATAGTTTATGAGTATTCAAAAAAATATGGACTAGATCCTTTTTTAGTACTTTCAATAATCAAGACTGAAAGCAATTTTAATAAAGATGCAATTTCTTCAAAAAATGCTAGAGGTTTAATGCAAATTAGTGAAGGAACAGCTAAATGGGCTGTAGATGAATTGAATATTGAAAATTTTGAAGTAGATGATTTATTTGATATTGAATTAAATATTGAGATTGGTACTTGGTATATTAGCAAACTAATCAATCAGTTTGGAAACTTAGAAGTTGCTTTAGCTGCATATAATGCTGGAAGTGGAAATGTTACAAATTGGTTAAATGATGGGGAATATAGTTATGATTCTTCAACTCTTTATAAAATCCCTTTCAAAGAAACAGAGAATTTCGTCAACAAAGTGTTGAATAACTTAAAAATGTACAATTTTTTATATGATGATGAAATATTTATTGAAGATAAATCAATATTTGAATCTATAACAGATAAAATTCATTCTTTTATTTTAGATTTAAGAAAGGGGAATGATTAATTGAATAAATATTTTAAATTTATTATTTTAGCAGTATTTTTATTATCCTTCTCCACGGGGTGCGAAAAAGTAGATGAAAATAAATCAGATGAATCTAATACGTCTAGTTTACAGCAGATAATAGTTGAAAATGGAGAAATAGTGTTACCATTAACTAGTTTTAAATCATTAAATCCTATATATACAGATAATCTCTATTATTTCTACTTTAGCAAATTGATTTATGAGGGATTATTTGATTATGATGAAAATCTAAAGCTGGTGCCAAAGCTTGCGGAAAGTTATACTGTTAGTGACGATGGACTGAGTATAGACATTAAACTAAAAGAGAATGTTCTATTTCATGATGGCACAGAGCTTACGGCTGAAGATGTCGTTTTTACTGTGAATATGCTTAAAAATGCAGGAACTGACAGTATTTATAATGATTTGCTCAAGAATGCTTATGGGGATAGCAACTATCGGAGCATTAGTGCTAACACCGTGAGTAAATACTCATTGAGAATTTACCTCAATAAACCAACAACATCATTTTTGGATATATTGACATTTCCAATAATTCCAAGTTCCACTGGGAAATTAGCGATTGTAAAAGATAATTTCACACCAATTGGAACAGGGCCATATAAGTTTATAGAATATGTAAACAATAAAGAAATTCACCTTAAAGCAAATGATGATTATTGGGGTGAAACACCAAAGATAACATATATAACTGGCAAGGTATTTGAAAATGAGCAACTGATATTAACTGCGTTTGAAGCGGGTAAAGTAAATATTGCAAAGAGTCTAGAATATGATTGGGAAAAGTATTCAAGTAATAATAGAGTTGCAATAAAAGAATTTGTATCTGGAGAATACATAGGTATAGCAGTAAATCATGAAAAAGAATTCTTTAATAGTTTATATGGCAGTGAGATAAAAAAAAGTATGATGTATGCATTAAATAGGCAAGACATAATTAAAAAAATATATTTATCTCATGCAACAGCTGTCGATACGATAATACATCCAAATTATTACTTAATGCCAGAATCAGCTTATTATTATGGATATAATGTAGAAAAGGCAAATATGCTATTAGATATGACCGGATATAATATTTTGAATTCTGATAACATTCGAAGAAACGAAAAAGGCGAGGTCTTATCCTTTAAGCTTCTAGTTGACGGAGACGACAAGACATCCGTAGCTTTAGCAGATGCAATAAAATCATATTTGTTAGAAGTGGGCATAAATATAGAGATTTCAGCAGTAACTGGAATGAAAAATGATGGTTCCACAAATTATTTGAACGACTTAGTGAATGGAAATTTTGATTTAGCGATATTTAAATATCAAATTGGAACTTTTCAACGCTATGAGCCTCTACTCAAATCTGATTTAATAGGAAATGATAATTACTCAAGATATAAAAATCCAATCATGGACGATGCACTCGAGAGTATTGCCAATTCAATCACTGAAGAAGGCAAGAAAAACTCTTATGAGGAATTCTCAAAATTATTTATAGATGAATTGCCATATATATGTTTATTGTATACTAATGATAGTTTAATTGTAGATTCTTCTATCAAAGGGGAATTAAATCCAAATTATTTCAATATATATAATGGACTACAAAACTGTTACTTAGCTTTGGATAAGTAAATGAATATTAATTAGATATGATATATTTTAGTTGAAATTAGATAAATTTGATTATATAATAATTATAGTGTATTTTTTAATATTATCATATCTAATTGCGAGTGTGCTGGAATTGGCAGACAGGCATGTT
This sequence comes from Soehngenia sp., assembly GCA_035406565.1. Lineage (GTDB taxonomy): Bacteria > Bacillota > Clostridia > Tissierellales > Tissierellaceae > Soehngenia. The sequence continues at coordinate 12,964 of DAONLG010000020.1, read as the reverse complement.
TGAGGGGCATGTGCTAGCTATAGCGTATGGGTTCAAGTCCCATCACTCGCACCATTTCTTTTTTTGTGCAATAAATCCCCATTTTAGTATACATTGATAGCTTTTAATGTTATAATATATTTTGATGGTTTAAGTAAAAACTTAATAAATACTTGCAAAGAGGTGTAGAGTGATGGGATTAGGTAAATTAACATTTAAGGGTGGCGTTTCTGTTCCTGAATATAAGGAATTGACATGCAACAATCCTATTGAAGTATTAAAAAGTCCCGAGATAGTTTACATACCACTACATCAACATACAGGCGCTCCTTGCGAGCCAATAGTAGATGTTGGTGATGTAGTGAAAGTAGGGCAAAAGATAGGAAGTTCAAATGCTTTTGTTTCTTCTTCAATTCATTCAAGTGTATCTGGAATCGTTAAAGAATTATCTACAATTTATGCTCCAAATGGCATTAAAAGTAAGTGTGTGGTAATTGAAAACGATGGCAAGGATGAAATGGTTGATGGAATAGAAGAAAAAAAACTTGAATCTTTGAATCGTGAAACAATAATTACTCTTTTTAAAGAAATGGGAGTTGTAGGAATGGGGGGAGCTTGTTTTCCAACTCATGTAAAATATTCACCACCTGAAGATAAGAAAATTGATGTGTTAATTGTCAATGGTGCAGAATGTGAGCCATATATAACAGCTGATCACAGGTTGATGTTAGAATACACTCGTGATATCATTTCTGGGATAAAAGTGGCTATGAAAGCATTGAATGTAGAAAAAGCTTATATTGGAATAGAGGACAACAAACAAGATGCAATTGAAGCTATGAAAAAAGAACTCGGATCGGAGACTAAAATTGTTGTTGCTTCATTGAAAACTAAATACCCCCAAGGCGATGAGAAAAGAATAATAAATGCAATAACAGGTAGAAAAGTGCCACTTGGTGGGCTGCCTATGGATGTTGGGTGTGTTGTATCCAATGTAGCTACTATAAAAGCTATAAATGATGCTGTGCTAAAGGGTAAACCGCTGTATGAGCGCGTAGTTACAGTAACTGGGGCAGTGAACAACCCTAAGAATTTATTAGTTAAAATAGGAACACCAATAGAGAATTTAATTGAAGCTTGTGGAGGATTTAAAGATAAACCTGGCAAAGTAATAGTCGGAGGACCAATGATGGGAATTGCTCAATTCACTCTAAAAACTCCTATCGTAAAAGGTTCCAATGGATTATTAGTCAAATCTATGAAGGAGATAAAGAATGAAGAAGTTTATCCTTGCATAAAATGTGGAAAATGCATTGATGTATGTCCTTCGAGATTAGAACCTTTATACTTGTCTAGTTATTCTTTAAAAGATAATTATGGTAAATGTGATGAACTAAATGCTCTAGCTTGCGTGGAATGTGGAGCGTGTTCATATATTTGTCCAGCTAAGCGACCTTTGGCAGAATCCATTAAGAAAGCTAAACGTGAGATAACTGCAAAAAGGAAGAAATCATAAATACGGAGGGTGGAAGAATGGTTGAGAGAACATTAGAAAAAACTAAAGATAGTATTTATTCTTTAGATGATAAACTCATTGTGTCACAATCTCCACATATGAGATCAAATGAGTCTGTTAGAGGAATTATGACTGATGTTATAATTGCTTTAATACCTGCTATGATAGCAAGTGTGTATTTTTTCGGGTTAAATGCGATGAAATTGATTCTTATTTCTGTTATTTCTGCTATATGTGCAGAAGCATTTATTCAAAAGTTATTTAAAAAACCAATTCGAATCAAAGATCTAAGTGCAGTGGTCACAGGAATTCTATTAGCATTAAATTTACCAGCAGGAGCACCATGGTGGGTTGCTGTATTTGGTTCATTTTTCGGCATAATTATTGTCAAAGAATTTTTTGGGGGTATAGGCTCGAATTTTATGAATCCTGCTTTAGGAGCAAGGGCAGCACTCATGGCATCATGGCCCAATATTATGTCTACATATACTTTCCCAGATGCTGTTAGCACTGCAACTCCACTTCAAATACTAAAAAATGGAGGCGGAAGCTTACCGTCAATTCAACAGATGTTTATTGGAAACATTGGTGGAGTAATAGGAGAGACATCTGCAGCCTTGCTTTTACTTGGTGGATTATACTTAGTTATTAGAAAAGTAATAGATTGGAAAGTTCCAACAATATATATATGTACTACTGCTATAATGCTATTGATTTTAGGTGTAGATAAAGGTGATTTAATTTATCATGTTCTAGGAGGAGGCTTATTACTAGGTGCAATTTTTATGGCAACTGATTATTCATCTTCTCCAGTAACTTCATTGGGTAAAATAATCTTTGCAGTAGGATGTGGTTTGTTAACGGCATTGTTTAGAGTTAAAGGCAATCTTCCTGAAGGAGTAACATATGCAATTCTCATTATGAATGTAGCTTCTCCTTTAATTGAAAGATTAACTAAACCAAAAGCATTTGGGGAGGTAAAATAGATGAACGAAACCTTAAAACTTGGGTTAATATTATTTTTAGTCGCAGCAGTTTCTGCTGGAGTTTTAGCTTTTGCAAATGAGGTAACAGCACCGATAATTGCTGAAATAGAGAAACAAGGAAGTTTTGGTGCAATTGCCGAGATATTTCCTGAAGCTGATGATTTTCAGCCATTAGAAGAGGAAAAATTGAATGAAATTAAAGCAAGTAACAATTTTGTTCAAGAAGTAACAAAAGCTTTAAAAGGTGAGGAAATAATAGGATATGGTTTAAAAGTTAAGTCGGTTGGATATGGTGGAGATATAATATCTTTAATTGGCATAAATACTGAAGGTAGAATAGTTGGTTTCAATGTATTACAGATGAGTGAGACACCTGCCGTTGGTTCTAGGATTGTCGATGATCCTGCATTTGCGGAATCTTTTATAGGAAAATCTGCTACTGAGAAATTAGTACCTGTTGAAAATCCATCTGCAGACAATGAATTTCTTGCGTTAAGTGGAGCAACTGTTTCTACAACCGCTGTACAAGCAGCAGTAAACGGGGCGGTAGACGCATATGTAAATTATCTTTCTAAATAGCGGGGTGATTAAATGAAAATTTCAGATATATTTAAAAATGGCATTATAAAACAGAATCCAATTTTTGTGCAATTAATAGGCATGTGTTCTGTATTAGCAGTATCGAGTTCCCTGAAAAATAGCGTTACTATGGCAATAGCTGTAATAGGAGTTTTAGTTTTATCAAATATAGTCATATCTATGTTAAGAAAAGTTACACCTGAAAAAATTAGAATTCCAATTTTTATAGTTGTTATTGCAACTTTTGTAACTTTAGTTGAAATGTTAATGAAAGCTTTTATGCAACCAATGTATCAAGCTTTGGGAATATTTATTCCGCTTATTGTTGTCAATTGTATTATTTTAGCAAGGGCTGAAGCTTTTGCTTCTAAGAATAGCGTTTTTAAATCAGCTCTTGATGGAGTCGCAATGGGCTTAGGCTATGGAATTGCTATCACAATTTTAGGTACGATTAGAGAAATAATAGGATCAGGTAGCCTCTGGGGTATCCAGTTATTTGGTGAAGGCTTTCAACCTGCAGCTTTATTTGTAGCGCCTCCTGGAGCATTTATTTTATTAGGGATATTGATTGCTATATTTAGAACTGTAGTAGTAAAAAGATTTTCCGAATAATAAGGGGGGATATAAATGAACATAATAAATATAATAATCGCTAATGTTTTTATAAACAATTATGTTTTCTCTAGATTTTTAGGTACATGTCCATTTTTGGGAGTATCAAATAAAATGGAGACAGCTACTGGAATGGGAGTAGCGGTTACTTTTGTAACAACTTTAGCTTCAGTTATAACATTTATAATACAAAAGCTAATATTGGAAACCGCACATATTGAGTATTTACAAACTATTGTATTTATATTAGTAATTGCATCCTTAGTTCAATTTGTTGAATTAGTCTTAAAAAAGACGTCTCCTGCACTTTATAATGCTATGGGGGTTTATTTACCATTGATAACAACAAATTGTATTGTACTAGGAGTAGCAATATTAAATATCCAAGAAAAATACAACATATTAGAAACTGCTGCAAGTGCATTTAGCGCTGCACTAGGATTTTCATTGGCTCTAGTCTTAATGGCTTCTGTTAGAGAAAAGTTAGAAATAGCAGAGATTCATGAATCGCTTGAAGGATTTCCTCTAACTTTGATAGCAGCTGGATTGATGTCTATAGCTTTTGCTGGTTTCTCTGGACTAATGTAGGAGGCGATTAGATGGAAATAATGAATATTATAAAACCTGTACTTATCTTAGGTGGAATGGGGCTTTTATTTGGAGCTTTACTTTCAATTGCATCAAAAATATTTGCTGTTGAATTAGATCAAAATGTAGAAAAATTATTAAGAGTGCTTCCAGGAGCAAACTGTGGAGCATGTGGTTATCCTGGGTGTGAAGGCTTAGCTAAAGCTTTGTCAGAAGGAAAAGCTGAGCCAAATTCATGTGTAGTAGGAGGTCAAAAGGTAGCAAATGCTGTTTCAGAAATACTTGGTGTAAGTGCAGGAGAGTTTGAAAAAAAAGTAGCAGTTGTTTTATGCCAAGGAGATTGCGATAAAGCAAAAGAAAAGTACATTTATCAAGGCCTAGAGGATTGTAGAGTTCAGACTACTTTAGCAGACGGGAAAAAAGAATGTTCCTTTGGATGCTTAGGATGTGGAAGTTGTTTTGATGTATGTGCTTTTGATGCCATAACTATTGTAAATGGAATTGCTATTATAGACAGGGAAAAATGTACAGCATGTAAGAAATGTATTGAAGTTTGCCCTAAACATATTATTGAGTTAGTTCCATACGACAATAAGGCTATAGTTAAATGTAAGAGTGAAGATCCTGGCAAACTCGTAAGAAGCTATTGCTCAATAGGGTGCGTTGGATGCAAAATATGCGTTAAGAATTGCCCAGAAGATGCATTCACTTTTGAAAACAACCTAGCAAAAATTGATTACAACAAGTGCACTAATTGCATGACTTGTGTTGAAAAATGTCCTACTAAAGCTATAGTAGATGCAACAAAACTAGATTTAAAAGAAAATAATATAATTGCCAGTTAATAGAGCTTGTTGAAAGCTCTATTTTTTTAGTTAATCTAAAACTTGTAAATAAAAATTATTAATGATAAACTATAAAGTGTTTATGATTGTTTTTTAGTGTTAATTTACTGATTATTTTATGACAAAGAGGGTTTTAGATGAGAAAAACCAATAAATTAATTTTTATTTCCCTGCTAGTTTCAGTAGGTCTTGCCTTAAGCGTTCTTGAATCCTCGATACCTATACCAATACCAGTACCAGGTGCGAAATTAGGATTGTCAAATATAGTGATACTAGTTACTTTAGTAGTTTTTGGATTTAAAGAAGGTATTATTGTAGCTATGTTAAAAAGCATTTTACTGATGCTCATTACAGGCAGCGTTACATCTTTTATATATAGTATTACTGGAGCAGTATTAAGCTGCATAGCAATGTATATATCTTATAGATATTTGTCTAAATTTTTTAGTATGATAGGCACTAGTGTAATTGGAGCAGTATTTCATAATATAGGACAAGTTACTATTGCAGCGATAATATTAAATAATATAATGATTTATACTTATTTGCCATTTTTATTGCTTATGAGTTTATTCACAGGTTTTTTTGTTGGTTTGGCTACTCACTATATTGTTAAAAACCTAAAAATTAACTTCAACTCAATATTCGAAAGTAGGAATAAAAAATGAATAATTTTATTTTAGCTTCAGCTTCACCGAGAAGAAAAGAGATTTTCAAACAAATTGGAATTGACATAGAAGTGGTAGAGAGTTCTATTAAGGAGAACATAAGAATAGATGAAGAGCCAGAACAAATCGCAATGAGTTTAGCTTTTCAAAAAGCGATAGATGTATCAAACAAAGTCAATAATTCGATCGTAATAGCTGCAGATACAATTGTTGTCAAAGAAAACGAGATAATTGGGAAACCAAAGAATAAACTTGATGCAAGAAAGACTTTACAATTGCTCAGTGGGAAAAAACATGATGTGATAACAGGATTTGCTTTAATAGACAATAATAGAGATATAAAAGTTGTTGATTATGAACTAACAGAGGTGTATTTTAAAGATTTAGATGCAGATGATATAGAAGCTTATTTAGAGACATATGAGTATCTAGATAAAGCAGGATCATATGCTATACAAGGCAAAGGTTCTTTGTTAGTTAAAAAAATTAATGGATGCTATTTTAATGTAGTCGGACTTCCTATTTCTAAAATCAATGACTTATTCAAAAACTACTTTGATATTTCACTTTTATAAGGGAGATAATATGGGAAAATACTTATTAGATGATAAAAAATACACTATTAAAGAAATGCCTATAAATGAAAGACCTAGAGAAAAATTGATCGCATATGGTCCGGAATCATTGTCTAATGCTGAACTTATAGCTGTCATAATAAGAACCGGGCAAGGAAATTCGACAGCAATTGATTTAGCTAACAGAGTTATTGGATTGGATAAAAGAGGGATTGTACATCTAGCTGAAGCTAGTATAGATGATTTAAAACAGATAAATGGCATAGGCGAATGTAAAGCTGCACAGATAATTGCTGCATTAGAACTAGCTAAGAGAATAAAGAAAGTAAATCCTTACGAAAACATAAGAATTTTAGAACCCTATCAAATAGCACAAATTCTTATTGAAGAGATGAAGTTTTTAACAAAAGAACATTTTAATATTGTTCTATTAGACACTAAAAATCAAGTTATTTCGATTGAAAATATATCTATAGGAAGCCTTAATTCTTCAATAGTACATCCTAGAGAAGTATTTAAGGAAGCTATAAAGAAAAGCTCAAACTCAATCATACTTGCACATAATCATCCAAGTGGCGATGTTACGCCGAGCGATGAAGATATTACAATTACACATAGATTAATTAAATCTGGTGATATAATTGGAATAAAAGTCATTGATCATATTATAGTTGGAAATGAAAATTACTTAAGCATGAAAGAAAAAAATTATATTTAATGGAGGAATATTATGGCGTTTTTTGGAAATGGATCTCGTGATATGGGAATAGATTTGGGGACAGCAAATACTTTAGTATTTATGAAAGGAAAAGGCATCATATTAAGAGAACCTTCAGTGGTTGCAATTGAAAAAATGAGCAGAAAAGTATTGGCAGTGGGAGAAGAAGCAAAAAAAATGATTGGTAGAACACCTGGAAATATCGTAGCGATAAGACCATTGAAAGATGGTGTAATAGCCGATTTTGATGTTACTCAAGAAATGTTAAAATATTTTATACAAAGAGCAACACAAAAAAAATCGATATTTCAACCAAGGGTAGTTGTATGTATACCAAGTGGGGTTACAGAAGTCGAAAAAAGAGCAGTAGAAGAGGCTACAATACAGGCAGGTGCTAAAGAAGCGTATTTGATAGAAGAACCTATGGCTGCTGCTATAGGTGCTGGATTACCAGTTCATGAACCAACAGGAAGCATGGTTGTTGATATTGGGGGAGGCACGACAGAAGTAGCAGTTATATCATTAGGTGGTATTGTTGCTAGCATATCCATTCGAGTAGGCGGAGATGAGCTTGATAATTACATTACTAATTATGTAAAGAAAGAATACAACCTAATGATAGGCGAAAGAACAGCTGAGGAAGTAAAAATTACAATTGGTTCTGCTATAAAAGATAAAACTTTAGGAACAATGGATATAAGAGGTAGAGATCTTGTCAGTGGGCTTCCAAGAACTGTAACTATATCTTCTGAAGAGATCTATGAAGCTCTAAAAGAACCAGTCACAAGTATAATTGATGCAATCAAAGCTACCTTGGAGAAAACACCACCTGAGTTAGCTGCAGATGTTATGGAATATGGCATAATGTTGACAGGTGGAGGCGCACTGCTTCATGGACTCGATGTACTGACAAATAGAGAAACAGGTATTTTGACAAGAGTTGCAGAATCACCACTTGATTGTGTAGCTTTGGGAACTGGAAAAGCTTTAGAGAGCATTGAACTATTAAAAAGAACGACTTCAAAATACAATAGAATTGGGTAGTGATGACTATGTATTTTTTTAGAAAATACAAAGAGAAGATATTTGTCATTGCGATTGCTGCTATACTCATAGTTACAATCGGTTTGACAAGTAAAAGAAGTGAATCTATGTCAAAATTTGAAAACTTGTTAGGTGGAGTATTAACTCCACTTAATAAAATCACTAATAATATAAAGCATGGCGTAAGTGGAATATTTACTTCTGTCAAGGATACTATCAATGCTAAGGAAGAAAATGAATTATTAAAAAAAGAGATCGAAAAACTCGAAAGCGAAAATAGAGATTTAAGAAATATAATTGGAAAATCTGATCATTTGTTGAAAGAAGAAAAATTATTAGAAAACACTAAATATAATTTAGTAAAAGCTGAGGTCATAGGAAGAGAGCCAGAAAATTGGTTTGATGTATTTACAATCGACAAAGGGGAAAATGACGGGCTAGAAATTGGAGACACTGTTATTGAAGCAGTTGAAATTGACAGCAATGTATACCAAGAAGGCTTAGTAGGCAGAATTGTTGACATTGGAGACAGCTGGTCAAAAGTAGTGTCCATAACTAATGAAAAAAATTCAGTTGCATTTAAAATACTTAGAACACAAGATGGTGGTATTATATCTGGAAGCAGCGATAATACAATTGAGGGACTTTTGTTTGATTATGAAGCGGATGTCATAATAGGGGATTTGGTATATACTTCTGGACTTGGGGAGGTATATCAAAAAGATATTTTTATTGGTGAAGTCACGGATATAGTTGATAACCAAGAAGAGCTCACTAAAAAAATTGTCATAAAACCCGCTGTAGATTTTAAAAAGTTATATAATGTATATGTTATAAAATAAGAGGTTGAAATGAATATATTAATTTTATTAGCGGCAGCGATTATTAATTTAATTCTACAAAGCACTGTATTTCCTAGTATCGAAATATTTGGAGTAGTTCCGAATACGGCATTAGTATTAATTATTGTAATAAGCCTTTTTAAAGGAAGGTTTGTTGGGTCTATATATGGTGTGTTTGTTGGACTATTGACAGATATCTTATATTCGTCAGTTATTGGGATAAATTCATTGATACTGTTTTTTGTTGGCTATTTTATAGGGTTCGCAAAAGACTCCTTTGCTAGAGATAATTTGCTAACCCCAGTAATCTTTACTGTATTGTCAACTATTTTTTTTAATGCTATATATGCATTAGTAGTTTACTTTTTAACAGCTGATATTAGTTTAAAGCTTACACTTCAGAATATATTTTCCTTTGAAATAGTTTACAATGCAATATTTTCTATTATTTACTATAAGATTTTTTCAAAAATCTTTACTCGCCCTAAAATTAAGTTCAATTAGAATAGGTGGTAATTTTGAGCAATAAAAAGAGAGAATTAAATAGATTTGATTTTATAAAATATTCACTGATTGCTCTTGTGGTAGTCTTATTATTCAAGCTAGCTAGTTTAACTATTGCTTATGGTGATTATTATAGAGATTTAGCAGATAACAAGAGAATAAAAGAAATCTATACATCGGCTCCAAGAGGAGAAATCAGAGATAGATATGGAAGGCTTTTGGCGGGCAATACACCTAGCTTTACTGTACAGCTGTTGAAAGATGAACTAAATAATTTAGATAAAAGGGAAAGAAATGATTATTTATTAAAGTTAGTTCGCTTTTTAGAAGATGATGGAGTTTACTATTCGAATGATTATCAAATAGAACTAAATAGCATTAAATTTCGAGATATCAATGATTATGTTACTAGTGACCTTGAGCCGATAGAGGTTGTGATTAATATTTTAATTGAGAATAATTTGATAGATGACCTTCTAAATGCTCAATTTGAACTTCCCTATGAAAATCACTACAGATATGATATTTTGAACAATGTAAAAGAATTACTATCCAAGACAAATAACGTTAGGGATATCTCAGATGGTGAAACAAGGCAATCTTATGCTCTATATTTGTCTCAGCTTATAGGCAATAACAAAAGTGATATCAGAAAGATATTAGAGCATCCAATATCAAGACTTATGGCATATGAATTATTAGAAAAAGAAGGTTTACAAGGTAATTTAAGTTTAGATGAATTTTCTTCTACTTATTTAGATGATTATATTCAGAACAAAGCTAGTTTAATGAAGAAGTACGACTACATAACTTTCAGCACAACAGCTGAGGAAGATTTTATTAATTTATTTGTCGAAAATTCATTAAATTCATTTTTAACTAATATAATTGATTTAGGTAACAATGAAAAGCTAATTCCAGGTGAAGTATTGATATCAATGATAAAAGATAAAGGATTGACAAGCCCAGTTGAAATTGCAATTAATGAAGAACAAAATGCAGTTATCTATAAATTGTCAAATGGAAATGAAGCTAAAGATATAGATCCTTTAGAATTACTTATTGAGTTTACTAAAGAAAACGGCATTATAGATGATTTTATAAAGAGTGATAAGATAAGATATCACGCTCAATCTAAGCTTATAAGCGATGGAATAAATCCTAAAATAACAGTTTCAAAAGGAATTGAATATACTTTTACAAGTGAACTCAAAACTTGGGAAAAGAAGAACAAACTAAAATCAGGAATGACGATTGAAGAAGCATTTGAAACAATTAAAGAAAATAATGGGATAGACAAAGATCTAAGTAAGTATGAAGCAAGATCTATCCTTGGACTTTTAAACCAACTAACTTCGCAAGGGTACATGGCTTATCAACCCATAAATATTGCCTATGGGATAAAAGATAAAACTGTTGCCAAGATTGAAGAAAATTTATCTACTGTTCCAGGCATATCAATATCTATAGAACCCATTAGGTACTATCCTGAAGGTAAGACAGCAGCACATATACTCGGATATATTGGTAAGATAAGTCAAGACAATGAAGTTGAAAAATACATTAACCAAAACGGATACTCACCAAATGCTTTAATAGGAAAAACCGGGATTGAAGAAAGCTATGAACTAGAGTTAAGTGGAGTAAACGGGATAAAAAAAGTTGAGGTTGATGCGGTAGGCAATACGACAAATATAATTGAAGAAGAAAAACCTATTCCTGGCAACAATGTGTACTTGACAATAGATTTGAAACTTCAAAAGGTTGCAGAACAAGCCTTAGAACAGACTCTGAGCGAACTAAGCAAAGGTGGTACATTTGAAAGCAAATGGGGAAATTTCAAATTTGGAATCAACAGGAGAAAAGGAAGGCCATATATTTATGCTAATTCTGGGGCTGTAGTAGTCCTAGACGTAAATACAGGAGAGGTGCTAGCAATGGCAAGTTACCCTTCTTATGATGTGAATTTATTCGCAACTGGAATTTCTAGTTCTGATTGGGCAAGTTTATTCCCCGAAGATATAGATAATCCACTTGCCGCAAGACCACTTTACAATATAGCAACACAAACCGCAGTACAACCTGGTTCAACATATAAGATGGTTACTGCTTTGACTGCTCTTGAAAAGGGCTTAGATCCATTGCTAAAAATTCGAGATATGGGATATGTAGAAATTGGAGATAAAAAGTTTCACTGTTTAATATATACTAATACAGGCGGAACACATGGTTATGAAAATCTATATGACGCAATTGCTGATTCTTGCAACTATTACTTTTACACTCTAGCATTGGGTAAAAACCAGAGAACAGGACAAGATATAGGTGTAAAAGTTGAAATTGAGGATCTTGTGGAGATGTCAAAAAAATTGGGACTTAATGATAAGACTGGAATAGAAATTAACGTTCCTGCAGAAGTGTCTGGAGGAGTCCCAGATCCACAAAAGAAAATTATAACTACTAAAGTCTTACTAAGAAATATGTTGAAAGATAGTTTGAAAAACTATATTGCTGATGGCAAAAGCCTCACTGATGATCAGATAGATGCTGCAATAGAAGAGATAGTAAGTTGGACTGAATTGGATATACCACTTTCAAGGGGAGAAGTAGTAAATAGGCTCGAAGAAATGGGTTTTGATCCAGAAAAGAGAATTAATTCTGAAAGAGAAGGATTAGCTGATAAAATAAAATACACATATTTAAATCAAGCAGGTTGGACTATAACAGATACTTTAAATGTTGTAATTGGCCAAGGACAAAATGCTTATACACCGATACAAATGGCAAATTATATATCAACTATTGCAAATGGCGGAAATAGAAATAAAGTTACACTAATCGACAGTATAATGGACTATAATAACTCAAGTGTGCTTTATAAGAGGGAAGTTGAAACACAAAAAATCGGATTAAATAATTATGAAAATCTTGAGCATGTTAAGCAAGGTATGTTGAGAGTTGCTGATGATGGATCAGCTAGAACAACATTTCAAAATTTTCCTGTAAAAGTAGGGGTAAAAACAGGAACAGCCGAAAGGAGTGGAAGAAACCCTTACACAAATGAAACATTTGATGATTTTGCTTGGTTTGTAGGATTTGCACCATATGACAATCCTCAGATAGCAGTTGCTGCTGTAATTTTCCAAGGAGGATCAGGTGGGTATGCAGCACCTATGGTAAGAGAAATAATTGCTGAGTATATGGGATTAAATTCTGAAGGTGTTGAAAATTCTCTGCCAATAGAAAACACAATTTTAAACAATCAACAATGATATTTTACTTTGCCATTATGGAGGTATTTAATGAGTAATTCGATGATTTCAATAAAAGGAATAGCAGATGGTGTTTATATTAACGTTGAAGGAAATGATTATAACAAAATCAAAGAAGCCTTAGAAAAGAAAATTAATGAAAACATAGATTTTTTCAGAGGGAGTAAACTTATAGATATTGTAGGCGAAGAATTAACACTTGATATTAAGACAGAAATTATGTTATTGTTGAAGTA
>DAONLG010000019.1:0-18980 GCA_035406565.1 Soehngenia sp. | reverse complement strand
TAGGTATTTCAATCATTGTACCTACTAAATATTTCAATGAGTCATTTCTTTCTTCAAATACTTTCTTTATTTCATCTTCAACTTCATTCTTAACATATGCAAGTTCAGCTTTTGCTCCAACTAATGGAATCATTATCTCAGGAATAACTTGCATGTTATCATTTTGTTTCAAATCCAATGCAGCTTCGATTATAGCTCTAACTTGCATTCTGTAGATCTCAGGATAAGTTACAGCTAATCTACATCCTCTATGTCCAAGCATTGGGTTTAATTCATGCAATTCTTCAATTCTATCAGCTAATTCTTTATATTGCATTCCCATTGATTCAGCTAATGCTTCTATATCAGATTTTTTATTTGGTAAAAATTCATGCAATGGTGGATCTAGTAGTCTTATAGTTACTGGTCTTTCTCCCATTACTTTGTAAATTTCATAGAAATCTTTTCTTTGTAATGGCAATAACTCTGCTAATGCTTTTTCTCTTTGTTCTAATGACTTAGAGACTATCATTCTTCTAACAGCAGGAATTCTTGCTTCGTCAAAGAACATGTGCTCAGTTCTGCATAAGCCTATTCCTTCAGCTCCAAATTTAACAGCTGCTGCAGCATCTCTAGGTGTATCGGCATTAGTTCTAACTTTAAGTCTTCTTGTTTCGTCGACCCAAGACATAAAAATCCCGAATTTTCCAGATAATTCAGTTTGAACTTTAGGAATTTCTCCTAAGTAAACATTTCCTGTTGAACCATCTATAGATATAAATTCTCCTTCTCTTATAACTAGAGAATTAGATCTAATTTCTTTTGCTTCTTCATCAACTCTTATATCACTGCATCCAGCTACACAGCATTTGCCCATTCCTCTTGCTACTACAGCAGCATGTGATGTCATTCCACCTCTAGCAGTTAAAATTCCTTCTGCTAAAACCATTCCTTCAATGTCTTCAGGAGAAGTTTCTTGTCTAACTAAAATAACCTTTTCGCCTCTCTTAGATGCTTCTACTGCCTCTTCAGCTGTGAAATATACTTTTCCAGATGCAGCACCAGGTGATGCTGGAAGTCCTTTTGCAATAGGTTTAGATGCTTTTAGAGCTTTTTCATCAAATGATGGATGCAATAGTTGGTCTAATTGATTTGGTTCGATTCTCAATATAGCTTCTTCTTTTGAAATAACTCCTTCATCTACTAAGTCAACAGCTATGTTTATAGCAGCATGAGCAGTTCTTTTACCATTTCTTGTTTGAAGCATATAGAGCTTTCCTTTTTCAATTGTGAATTCAACATCTTGCATATCTCTATAATGTGCTTCTAATATATGAGCAATTCTTTGTAATTCTTGGTAAGCTTCTGGCATAACTTCAGCTAATTCTGAAATAGGTTTAGGAGTTCTTATACCAGCAACAACATCTTCGCCTTGAGCGTTGACTAAAAACTCTCCGTATAATTTATTCTCTCCTGTAGCTGGGTTTCTTGTAAATGCAACCCCAGTCCCTGAAGTTTCTCCCATATTGCCATATACCATTGATTGAACATTAACAGCTGTTCCCAAGTCATTTGGGATCTCATTTAATCTTCTATAAACGATAGCTCTAGGATTGTTCCAAGAAGCAAATACTGCTTTTATAGCTAATTCCAATTGTTTCATTGGTTCTTGAGGAAAATCTTCATTCATTTCTTTTTTGTAAAGCTCTTTGTATCTTTCTACCAAAACTTTCATATCGTCTGCATTTAAGTCAGTATCTAATGCAGCGCCTTTTTCTTCTTTTAATCCATCTAATATTGCATCGAATTTTGATTTAGAAAGACCCATTGCAATATCAGAGAACATTTGAATAAATCTTCTGTAGCTGTCATATGCAAATCTTTCGTTGTCAGTCGACTTTGCAAGCCCTTTTACAGATACATCATTTAAACCTAAATTTAAAATAGTATCCATCATCCCAGGCATTGAGAAAACTGCACCAGACCTTACTGAAACTAGTAAAGGATTTTCTGTATCAGAGAATTTTTTGCCAGTTTGTTCTTCAACTTCTCTTAAATGCTCATAAACTTCTTCAAGAAGTTCAGGCCATAATTGTTCTCCTTCATCATAGAACCTAAGGCAAGCTTCAGTTGTAATTGTAAATCCAGGAGGAACTGGTAACCCAAGATTTGTCATTTCAGCTAAGTTAGAGCCTTTCCCACCTAACAGGGATTTCATTTCCTTTGAACCTTCTTTAAACGAATACACATATTTTTTTGCCATATAAACCCTCCTTGCTCTTTCATTAGAACTTGTATTTTAATTTGATTAACTAACTCATTAAATTTAAATGCATGAATAATTATAGCATAAAATCTATCATTTGTCACAATATTTTACAATAGATTTTGTGCATTCTTCTTAATTATACCCAGGTTAAAAAATTCAAACAAAAGAGTGAGTGATTAATCACTCACTCTAATATATGTTGTGTATAGCTTTATCTATTGCATCCATGCACGCTTCATGGATGGATTCACTCACAGTTGGATGAGCAAATATCATACCTACAAGTTCATCTGCGGTTGCTTCAAGCTTTATTGCTAATCCACCAATTTCAATTAATTCCGTTGCATCTAATCCTGCAATGTGCATCCCCAACACTTCTTTTGTGTTACTATCGATTATTATTTTTACAATGCCCTGAGTATCCCCATTAATCACAGCTTTACTATTACCATACAATGGAAATTTCCCGACTTTATAATCTAATTTATTTCTTTGAGCTTCTTGTTCAGTAATTCCCACACTTGCTAATTCAGGTTTAGTATAAACGCAAAATGGTATAGTGTTGAAATCAATATGAGTATACTTACCACAAATACTATCTGCGACTACAATTCCTGCACTAGATGCTTGATGAGCTAATTGGATGCCATTTGTGCAATCTCCAATAGCATAAATATTATCAATGTTTGTTTTAAATAATTCATCTGTTACAATTCCCTGATTGCTAAACTCAATACCTATTTGTTCTAATCCTATATCTTCAATGTTAGGGCGTCTGCCAGTTGCCATTAAAACAATATCAGAATTAATATAAAATGATCTATCCCCTGTGTTTATTTCTGTCTTTAGCTCTTTTCCATCTTTAGTTATTTTCATTACTTTTGTATTTTTATATATGCTTACATTTTTTTCTATTAAATTTTCTTCAAGGAAAGATACTATTTCATAATCCATGTTCGATACTAAATTAGGCAGCATCTCAACAATTGTAACTTTAGTACCAAGGTTAGAATATATATTTGCAAATTCTACACCTATGACTCCCCCACCAACAATCAATATGCTATCGGGAATATAATCAATCTTAAGTAATTCATCGCTAGTAAATACTTTTTCTAATTTATTTCCTTCAATTGGTATAAGCGTTGGTCTTGAACCAGTTGCGATGACAATCTTATCAAATTTCATACACCTTATCCCAGTAGGAGTTGTAATCTCTATTTCACTATTATTAATCAGTTTTCCTCTGCCATTTATTAACTCAACATTGTTAGCATCAAATAAAGCTTTAACCCCTTCGACTAGTTGTTCTACGACTAAGTTCTTCCTTGTGCTCAATAACTCGTAATCGATTTTTAAATTATCTACAACCAACCCCAATGAAGAACTTTCTTTGTTTAGCAAATCAAATATTTCAGTGGAGTGAAGTAAAACTTTAGTAGGTATACATCCTTTGTTCAAGCATACTCCACCAAGATGTTTATCTTCAATAACTGTTACTTCAGCTCCTAATTGTGCTAATCTAATAGCACATACATATCCACCAGGTCCAGATCCTAATACAGCTACTTTCATTTAATCACCTCACTAGCGTAGCAATTGGGTTTTCAAGAGATGTTTTTAATTTTTGTAAAAATTGTGCTGCTACTGCTCCATCGACTGTCCTGTGATCAGCAGTCAAAGACAAATTCATCACTGATGTTATATTGATTTGTTCATTTTTAACTATTGGCTTGTCAATTATAGCATTTATGCCTAAAATAGCTGACTGCGGCTGATTAATTATAGGTGTAAAACTTTCCACTCCGTACTTTCCAATGTTTGTTATTGTAAAAGTTCCTCCATCTAATTCATCAGTTGTCAATTGATTTGTCTTCGCTCTATAGGTGAGATCTTTTATTTCTAAAGAAATTTGCCTTAGAGATTTGATATGACTATTTGTGACAACTGGAACTAATAACCCTTCATCTAATGCTACTGCTACACCCATGTTTACATAGTTTCGTGTTATTATCTCTTCCCCATCGATAGAACTATTTAGAAGCGGAAAATCTAAGAGTACAACTGAAGTTATTTTCACAATCAAATCAGTGTAAGTAATCTTATATTCTCTTGATATTTCTTCTTTTATCTCCTTTAATTTTGTCATGTCAACAGAAATGGTGTAATTTACAGTTGGAGCTGTAAATGCACTTTGAGTCATCCTCTCAGATATAATTTTTCTCATCGTGCTCATTGGTGTTCTCTTATCAACTGGCTGAACTAAATTATCATATGCTTTGTTTGTGTTATATCTTAATATATCTTCTTTATCAATTCTTGCTTGCTTATTTATTTCAGAAGCATCTACCCCAATACTTTCGGCAATTACTTCAGCAGTAGGAGTTATCCTAGTCTTATTTTTATTTTCTAATTCTTTTTGTATGTCTTCTAACACTATTCTTCCGTTAGGTCCTGAACCTTTTATCTTTGTAAAATCAATTTTGTTTTCTATAGCAAGTTTTTTTGCCACAGGTGAAATCTTTACCTTTTCTTCAGATTTTGTATCTGCTTCAATAGTTTTAATTGGTTTTTCTTCGTTTTTTTCTTGTAAAGGTGCTGTATTTTTAGCATCTCCTAATAAATTCGAAATATCATCCCCTGCATTTCCAATAATTGCTACTGGTTTTAAACAATCTACAGTGCTATTTTCATTTTCAATAATTTTTAACAATATTCCATCTTCATCTGCTACAAAATCATTTGTCAGCTTATCTGTTTCTATACTAAACAACTTATCTCCTTTTTTTACTTCTTCATTTTCTTTTTTGTACCATTTTACTATTTTCCCTTTTTTCATGGTTAAACCTAGTTTTGGCATTACAATAACTTTAGCCATAGCAATCCCCCTTATTTGCAAACAAAAAAGCCCATTTCTTGTGCTGATTCAATTGCTTTTCTGACATTTACCCTTATAGGCCCATTTCTGGTTATCTTGAATCCGTATGATTCCCCAATTTTAAATGGAATCTCCCTTTCACCATCTAGAGCCATTATTCCATTGAAATCAAACTCTATATCAAATCTTTCGTCAATCTTGTGTATTGTAGGTTTATCAACCCTTATTTTTTTCATAGTTCCAGCAGCAATTGGTGCTAGATAGTATTCATCTTTAACATTTAAATTTACACTAGCTCCAAAGTCATCTACATCAGATATGATTTTTCTTACACCTACTATAGTTGAAAATCCAATAGCAGCAGGATGAGCATTAGATACTATTACTTTTACTATATCCTCTTCTTTCCATATCGCTCTAGAACCCACATATGTTTGTTTAGATATAACACAGTCTACCAAGGCAATGTCTACTAATGTTGATTCTTTATAAATCTCTATTCTCTTATCTCTAATACATGTTCTGTCTTTGTCGCACATGTTTGTAGCAATTGCTGATGCAGCCATACCCGCTACAGTACCTTCTATCATCTTTGGGTATACATTGTTAGTACCGGTAGAAATGCCTATTATCGGAATATTAGAATTCCCTTTAGCAACAGCTCTTAAAGTTCCATCTCCACCCAAAACTACAATCACTCCTACATCTAGTTTTTCAAGCAATTCAGCCGCCCTAATAGTATCATTTAAATTGCCTTGCACTTTCATGTCTAAAATATCGATTGGTATTTTAAGTTCTTTTGATATCGTTAAATCTTCTATGGCCTTATGCCCTATTAAAAAGGTATCTGGCATAATGTATATATGCTCTACCCCAGTACCTTGTGACGCTAAAATTATTCTCTTAACTATATTTATTTTCTCATTATTATCTACAACAGTAGCATGAGACACTAATCTCCTTATGTCTTTACCTGAAGCTGGATTTGCAATTATTCCAATTGTTTTCATGTTATCCCCTCTTTAGAGAAGCAACTTTAAGTTGCTTCTCTTAGAACATTTTTGTTGCTGCGTTAACTATATCTGATGCATTAGGTACATAATAATCCTCAAGAACAGGTGAAAATGGAACAGGAGAATTTACTGAACAAACTCTTATTATAGGTGCATCTAAATTGTCAAAACATTCTTCAGCAACCATTGCAGAAATTTCACCCGCAAAACTGCCCCTTTTATTTTCTTCTGTTACAATAATTAATTTATTTGTCTTTTCAATAGAATTAAATAAAGTTTCTTTATCAAATGGGAATAGAGTCCTTGGATCGAAAATTTCTGCTTCTATTCCTTTCTTAGATAATTCTTCTGCTGCATTTAATGCTTCATAAACCATTCTGCCAGTTGCTACTATAGTTACATCTTTCCCTTCTCTTTTTATATCTGCCTTTCCAAATTCAATTGGCTTTGAATTTTCGTCAACATCTCCTTTAACACCATATAGTAATTTGTGTTCAAGAAAAACTACAGGGTTGTCATCTTCTATCGCTTTGAGCATAAGTCCATAAGCATCATTAGGGGAACTTGGATAAACAACTTTCAGCCCTGGAATATGAGCTAGCCATGCTTCCAATGACTGAGAGTGTTGAGCAGCAGCCCTAGTCCCAGCTCCAAGTGGAAGTCTAACAACCATTGGCAATGAAATCTTGCCCCCTACCATATATCTCATTTTTGCAGCTTGGTTTACCAATTGATCTGCTCCTACAGTTACAAAGTCTATAAACATCAATTCTGCTATTGGTCTTGTCCCAGTTGCTGCAGCGCCGACAGCACATCCAATTATGACACCTTCTGATATAGGAGTATCACGGACTCTCTCAGGCCCAAATTCATCAAACATTCCTGCAGTAACTCCAAAACATCCTCCAAATGCACCTACATCTTCACCCATGACAAATACCGTAGGGTCTTCTCTCATCTTTTTAGTCATTGCTTCTCTAATTGCTTCCATCATGCTTAGATTTTTCATTTTTTTACCTCCTCTACTATATCAGTATAGATGTCTTCGACGACAGACTCTATTGGAGGCCATGGACTCTCCTCAGCAAATTTAATTGCTTCTTTTATTTCATCATTTATTTGGCTATCTATCTCATTTAATTCTTCCTTATTTAAAATGCTATTGTCAATCATATAATTTATCAATCTAGGTAATGGATCTTTACTCATCCACTCAGCTACTTCCTCAGCTGGTTTATATTTAGCTGGATCGCCTTCGAAGTGACCGTGATGTCTATAAGTTTTACATTCTATTAAACTTGGGCCTTGACCATTTCTTGCTCTTTCAATAGCTTCACTAGCAGCTTCATAAACAGCAAATACATCGTTACCATCTACGACAACTCCAGGTATGTTATAAGCTACAGCTCTATCTGCTATGTCTTGGATAGCTTGATGCCTTGATTGATGCATTGAAATCCCATATAGGTTGTTTTCACAAACAAAGACCACTGGCAATCTCCAAATACTTGCGAGATTTAGTGATTCATGAAAAGTCCCTTGATTCGTTGATCCATCTCCAAAAAAGCAAGCACATACTTGATCAGTGCCTCTTAATTTAGCACTCAACCCAGCTCCAGTTGCGATATTTTGTCCTGCACCAACAATTCCATTTGCCCCAAGAATTCCTCTTGTAGCATCTGCTATGTGCATAGATCCGCCTTTTCCCTTGCAGTAACCTGTTTGTCTGCCATATAATTCTGCCATCATGTATTTTACATCTCCGCCTTTAGCTATTATATGACCATGACCTCTGTGGGTACTTGTAATGTAGTCATCTTCTCTTAGATTTGCACAAACTCCCGTAGCTACTGCTTCTTCACCAATATACAAGTGTACAAACCCATGAATTTGGCCTTCAGCAAACAACTTACTAGCATTGTTTTCAAATTCTCTTATTTTTTTCATCGTCTTATACATTTCTATTATCTTGGCATTGTTAAGTTCCAACAAAATCCCCTCCTTACTTTATCACTACTTCTACACATGCTAATGCAGCTTCTATAGTATCATCTTTGTCTCCAAATTCAGGAATGTATAATCCTGAAACTGAAAGTCCACCCTTTGTCACAATCACCTCCTTTTCACCAACAGGCAAGCTCTCCTTTACTTTCTCTATATCTACCTCATCAGGTCTAGATACTGCAACAGTTGCTTTTACTTTTATCCCACCATTTAAATCCTTTATGTTCAATATTTCATTAAGTCCGCATAGACATGAACGCGATACAGCATCTTTTACAGCCTTTTGAGCAGCCTTTGTAACATCTTGCCCATGAAAATCACAACCCATGCCAAATTCAACGATAAATCTCTTCATTCACTCACCTCCATTTATCATTCAATAATATATAATGCAATTTTCATGCCATTCGTTTTATCTATTTAAAGTGCTAATTTAGTCTATAGATGATATTATTAAAATAAAAATTCCCATTTACGGGAATTAAATTCTCATAAGTGGGAATTTTTATCTATATGCTTTAGGGTTTATGTCTAATAATTTTAGTTTACGGTATATTGTAGATTTGCTCATATCTAAAAGCTCTCCTGCTTTTAATACATCTCCTCTTGCTTTAGTTAGTGCATTTTTTATAATAAGCTCTTCTGTTGTTTTTATTGAAGAAATATCTAAATTTTCGTCTTCATTTTCACCTCTTAATAATATCTCCTTTGGCAAACATTCTGATGTAATAACATTGCCTTCACATAAGTAAAATGCTCTCTCTATGATATTTTCAAGCTCTCTTACATTCCCATGCCATGAGTATAAACTCAAGTACTCCAAGAAATTTTCAGAAAAAGTTTTATAAGTATTATTTGTCTTATTGAGTCTTGATAAGAAATGTTGAGCTAGCAAGAACACATCCCCTTCTCTTTCTCTTAAAGGTGGTATATAGACCCTAAATACATTTATCCTATAGTATAGATCTTCTCTAAAATTCTTTTTTTTAACTTCTTCTAAAAGGTTTCTATTTGTCGCAGCAATAATCCTTACATCAATTTTTTTAGGCCATTTGCCTCCTATTCTAGTGACAGTGAAATCATCCAAAACTCTTAACAGTTTTGCTTGAAAATCTAATGGCAGCTCACCTATTTCGTCTAAAAATATGGTCCCCTCGTTTGCAAGTTCAAACTTGCCTATTTTACCCTCTTTATTTGCGCCAGTAAAAGCTCCTTTCTCATATCCAAAGAGTTCACTCTCAAATAGATCTTTTGGCAATGATGCACAATTTATTGCGACAAAAGGTCCATTACTTCTATTGCTCATATTGTGTATCGCATGAGCAAACAGCTCTTTACCAGTCCCGCTTTCTCCCTCAATAAGAACACAGCCTTTTGTACGTGCGAATTTTTGTGCTTCTTTAATTGATCTTTTTAAAATATCACTGTTTGTAACTATATCTTCAAATGTGTATATTGCTTTGTTGCCATAAACAGAATTGACAGTATGCTGAACTGTTTTCATCTCTTTAAAAGATATCGCCATGCCTTTAGTCTTTTCTCCGATATTAATATTAGAAACTTTCACACTGCACGGTATCTGTTTATCGTTCACTAAAAAAACCCAATCTATCCTATCCTTAAATGCTTCAGTATGCTTAAATATTCGAGTTCCTAGTATATTTCTTATATCTAGATCTATAAGATTATCAGATTCAACACCTAATATTTTTTCTCCAGATTTATTAATTAATTTTATCTTAAAATCATCAGTAACTATTATCATTCCATCAGATATCGCTTCAACTGTGGTACTTAAAATCGCATGAGTCTGATACAATAATAACTGGTTATCTATTGAATAACTTGCAGCGACAACTATTCCCAGGGTATGATTATGTGCCATTTCAGAGTGTCCAGACATATCTATACACCCTATTATATCCCCATTTGGGTTATGTATTGGCGCTGCAGAACATGTCCAATTATGGTGGCTTTTGCAGTAGTGTTGAGCTCCAATTATTTGAATGGGTTTATTTTCAAATAAAGATGTCCCTATAGCATTTGTCCCTACATATTCTTCAGACCAAATCGCTCCAGGCACAAAGTTGAGTTCTTTAGTCTCATTTAAAATGCTCTCTTCTCCTATCACCTCTAAGATAAGCCCTTTACTATCAGTTAATACAAGTGCAAAACCAGTTCCCATAACGAGATCATTTAAATTTTGCATGATTGGCAGTGCAATAGAAATCAGTTCTTTATTTTTCTCCCTTTCTAGCTCTAATTCTTCTTTAGCGATTAGTTTTCCTTCTCCAAGATTAAAATTCACAGAACTTTCTTTGCATCTTATCCATGATCTTTTAACAAATTCTTCTAAATCATCATTTAAAATTCCATTTGTGATAAAATCTTTCCAGTCTTTTTTATACTTCTCTAGCAATGCATCATTCATCAATTTCACCTCTAATCTCTACGAATTTGACATTTCCATTGGCATCTAATACAGCACTATAAATTGCATTTGAATTATCATTAAGTCTATGTTCCAAGCATGCCTTTATTAAGGGATGAAATCTTTTTAGCTTAATTTCATCAATCTCCACAAAAAATAGCTCGCCTTCATCATTAGCTATGACTTTATCAGTATCTATTGTTCCAAAATATATGTAATTTATATATATGCTATCTTCATAGTTCAATGCTACATATTTCAAACTCATTGAATCTATGAAACTACTATCCAGGCCAGTTTCTTCATATATTTCTCTTAAAACAGCTGCATTTGGAGTTTGATATTCATTATCCTCAACATGTCCACCAACACCATACCACATTCCTGGTGCTATTTTCGCATCTTCACTCCTTTTTTGCAGCAAGAAAGTATCTTTATATCTCAAAAAAGCTGTAACAAAATAATTAATTAACATAATTATCACCATTTTATTTATACCCTATTATTGAAATAAAATAAAAAAATTCCCGCTATCATCTTTGAAAATAATAGCAGGAAACTAATTACAAACATTTTATTTTATCAATTCTAATGCACTTTGTGGAACATATGTCTTTATACCGTTATAAACTACTACTCCATCAAGCTCTTTTTCTTCACCATTTACATAAGCTATATTTTTATTTATTGGAAACTTTATTGTTGTTTTATCTTTTGTAACAATTAAAACTGGATTTTTATGATCTGTTTCATTATCGAAAACTACAGTCGCTCCAAGTGCTTCAAATTCTCCCCTTGACCATACAAATAATTCTTTGCTTGTTTCTTCTAAATTTAATCCCATTGCTTTTTCGATATATTTAGCTATATCTGTATTTTCAATTACGCCAGTCAATAAATCCACTGATTCTGGTGCATATACATAAAGCGTCACATCTTCGCCTGTATGACCATTCGTAGTAAACCCAATATTTGCTCTCTTGGCTATCATTGGTCCAACAGTATAATTCATTGATCCGCTTTCAGTGTCTTTGATTTGGTTTATTTCTTCATCAGTTAAATCATCTATACCATAATATGTTTTCATAACATCTGCAATATTTGATTTGTCGTCATTTAATAGTTTTTCAATGCCTTCTCCTGTCAAAGTTGCTTTTTTGAGTGGATCAATAAATGTTGATAATGGTAATTTATCATAGTTTGAGCTGGTATTTTCATTGCCTATTGTTAATCCACTATTCCCATGATCTGTAGCGGCAATAATCAAGGTGTTGCCATCAGCTTTTGCAAATTTTAAGGCTTCCCCAACAGCTTTGTCAAATGCTAAGACATCAGAAATCATCCCAATTGGATCATTTGCATGCGCTGCCCAATCAATTTTACTTCCTTCAACCATTAAAAAGAAACCGTCTTGATCGTCACTTAATATATCAATTGCTTTGGCGGTCATATCAGCAAGAGAAGGTTCTGTATTTAAATCTCTATCAAAATCATAGCTTAATGCTTCTTCACCAAACATCCCCCATACTTTACCGTCTTGTATTGAATTAAGTTCAGAAAGTGTTGTTACAAATTGATATTCTTTTTTTATCTCTGATAATAAATCTTCTTTATCTTTTCTTACTTGACTAGTG
Source organism: Soehngenia sp. (assembly GCA_035406565.1). Classification (GTDB taxonomy): domain Bacteria; phylum Bacillota; class Clostridia; order Tissierellales; family Tissierellaceae; genus Soehngenia. Next base: position 6,772 of record DAONLG010000019.1, on the reverse strand, counting down.
AAGAAAGATGTACCGCCCCCTAAAACTACATCTATTCCTTGATAAACTTGTTGTTCAGAAATCGAATCATAATTTTTTCTACTTGGATCATGAGCACTAAAAGATGCTGGTGTCGCATGCATAATTTCACTAGTTGCTATAAGTCCAGTTGATCTTCCACTTAGTTTAGCAGCTTCAAGTACATTTGCGACTGGCACCCTTTCATACCCTTCTGGCAGAGTTGTTAAGCCAGGCATAGTATTAGCATCTGGTAGGACTCCAATAAATCCGGTATGCGATTTAAATCCTGTCGCCATTGCAGCTGCGGCAGGTGCTGAATCAGCAATAGGCGCATCCGAGGAATATGTTCTAACCATGCCAGTTGCAAGTTCATCAAGATTTAATTTTTTTCCTCCGTTGTACCACCTTGCTAATGTAACAATATCAGAACTCATGCCATCAGGTATCAATAAAATGACATTCTTGACCTCATTGGATGATTTTACTTCATCAATACCAACCCCAATGGATACAAAACTACTGCTAAGTACAATCGTAAATACAAGTATTAGTGACATAAACTTCCTAGTTTTCATACAATCATCTCCTCATTAATTTTGACTTAAGTGTATCTCATTTATGTTAATAAACAATTATAGCAGGGTTAACTTCTTATTAGTTTTAGTTAATGAATAAATTTGGTATAATAGTTTTACAATAGCTTTATCACTTACGAGGAGGTATATAATGAAAAAAAAATTCCTTATTTTTTTTATCTTAATTATATTTGTTTTAACTTCATGTACTAATACTTACCCTAATGAAACAAATGTAGTAGAAAATAATAATGGCTTAAGTAACGATTTGATTTATTTTATTATGACTGATAGATTTTATGATGCTTACCAAAGTAACAATTACGATGTTGACAAATCCGATCTTAAAAAAAGACATGGTGGTGATTTAAAAGGAGTCATTGAAAAATTAGATTATATTAAATCACTCGGAACCACAGCTATATGGCTAACTCCAGTAATGGAAAATGGAAAAGACGGGTATCATGGATACTGGATTAATGACTTTTATAAAGTCGATCTCCACTTAGGCACTATAGATGATTTAAAGTTACTTGTTGACGAAGCTCACAAAAGAAATATGAAAGTTATCTTGGATTATGTTGTAAATCATGTAGGCTATGACTCACCGTGGCTAAATGACGAGAATTACAAAGACTGGTTTAATGAAAATCAAGAAATCTTTAACTGGAATGATCAAACTCAAGTTGAAAAAGGATGGCTAATGGGTTTACCTGACTTAAACTTTGATAATCCTGAAGTCGTAGATTTCTTTTTAGAAAACTCATTATGGTGGATAAAAGAGACAGGAATAGATGGTTATAGATTGGACACCGTAAAACACGTTCCTAAAGAATTTTGGTCTAAATTTACTTCAAATATTCTTAAAAATTACCCAGATTTTTACTTTCTAGGAGAAGTTTGGTCAGAAAATACACATTACATTAAACAATATGAAGATACTGGTATAACAGGTTTCACTAATTATCCCTTATACAAAGCTATAACTACAACGTTTAATGAATATGGTAAATCAAGCAAATTAAAAAATGCTATTATAGCAGATTTGGATTCTTTAAACAATTCTAAGAATGCCATATTTATTGATAACCATGACAATCCGAGATTTATATCAAAACACAGGCATTTTGCCAATGAGTATTACAAAGAAGCTCTGACTTTTATAATGACATATCCTCAGATACCTGTAATATACTATGGAACTGAAATTGGCATGGAAGGCAAAGAAGATCCTCTAAATCGAAGCGACATGGAATGGGAAAAAACTGAAAACTCTTCTAAATTAGAGTACTTTAAATTTCTATCAGAATTAAGAAAAAGTACAGTAATAGCCAATGGAGAATTTTTATTATTAGAAACAGATGATGATTGTATAGCTTATCAGTATATGGAAGGTGAAGAAAGTGTCATAATTTTCATGAATTTAAAAAATATAGAAAAGAACATAGAATTAAAAGTTAATGGAAATTTAAAGAAATTGTATCCATATGGCGACAATGATAAAGTAAAAATTTCTAATGGGATTGTAAACATAAAACTGCTCCCATTAGAAACCAAAATATTATCAACTTCTGAATATTAGTGTGAATGGTTATGATGAATATCTGGAGTATGCGGATGTGAATGGACAAGCTTTTCATGTTTATGCTCATGAGAGTGATACCCCTTCACATCATAATTATGAACGTGATTATGATGTAAATCATCATGTTTGTGAGCATGTTCATGTACTACTGCTAAATGAACATGCTCGTGTTCATGATTCTTTTCAAAAGTGAAATAAACTCCAATTATCATAAAAATCAACGCAAAAATAAATCTCATATTGATCGCTTCATCAAACAGCATCCAAGATGTGACAACTCCAACAAATGGTGCAATAGCATAATACGAACTCGTTCTAGCTGCTCCTAAGTGCCTCTGAGCTTTTATATACATGTAAATGCTAAGACCATATGCCATAAATCCCAAAATCAATGCTGCAATTATATAAATGTAATTTAATTTTATTTCCCCAGAATACATGGCAATAATTAACGCACCTAAGCCTGAACCTAAGCCTTTTATGATAACTATATCTATAGGATTTTTATATGAAAGTTTTCTTGTGCAATTGTTCTCTAGCCCCCATGAAATAGTCGCAAGTAAAACAAATATTGCTCCAATTGACAGATTAATCTCTCCAATATTCTCAATTGACAATATAGCCGAAGATAATGTTATCAATCCAATTGCTAGCCACATTTTTTTACCTATTTGTTCATTAAATATTAGCAAGGCAATAACTGCGGTAGCTACAATTTCGAAATTATTAAGTAAGGATACAGTAGATGGACTTGTTCGAACAAGTCCAATCATCAATAATATAGGTGCTAAAATATCTAGCCCCACCATTGCTGCTAAATATGGTAAATCTCTTTTATCTAAGCTTGCTTCATTCTGAGGGTTTGTATTTGCAATAGTTATTTTGATTAATAGCATTCCAAATCCAGCGCCTAAATACAGCAAAGCTGATAAAAAAGTAGGTGATAAAACATCCAATATCATTTTAGAAAAAGGTGTACTTATTCCATACAAAGCCGCAGCTAACATTGCATAAAATATGGCATTAATTGGTTTATTATTTTTCCACATATATTTATCCTTTTATTTTACGATTTTTATTCTTCATTTCATACATTTTTTTATCTGCAATTCTTATTAATTCATCTAGATCTACGGAATCCTCATTAAATGTAGCTATACCATAGCTAAAAGATACGATTATTGATCCATTATCAACTACAATTGGGCTCTGTTCCATATTTTTTAATAGCTCATTCAATCTATTAGCTAAACTAGCATAATCAGTATTAAGAAATATTGCGATAAATTCATCTCCAGCATATCTTGCAAAAACATCGCTTCTCCTAATAATTACTGACAATCTTTTTGCAAATGTCTTTATTGCTTCATCCCCAGCCAGATGACCAAAATTATCATTGATGAATTTTAAGTTATTCAAATCAAACATAACTAAATGGAAAGTCTCATTATACCTTATAGCTCTCTCCTTAAAATTATCAAATAGCTGAGTGAAATAACTTCTGTTATAAACACCAGTAAGTGCATCATGAGTTGCTAAATAAAAATTTGCATGATTCATTATATAATTGCTAATTGCAATTTCAGTGTTAGTCTGAATGAATTCCATCAATTTTAAATCCTTTTCATCAAATGCATTTTCATAAATTGCATCGAGATTTATGCACCCATAAAAAACATTTCCCACATATAACGGAGCTACTATAGAGGATTTAATATAATAATCTCCCTCATTGGTTTCCAATGGAACGAATATCTCAAAACTCGAAACATCATTTATGATAGCCACAGTGTCCAATTTGCCATTTGTCGCTCTATAGATAAAACTTTCTTCTATAGGTAAAAAAAACTCATTTATCTCCGAACTACGATAGCCTCTATGTGCGACAACTTTCAATTCATTATCCTCTTTTATCATCACACTGCCTAATTTCGCATGTTTAATTGCTTTTAACGATTCTGTTAAAATTAGATCATAAATTTCATTTATTTCTTTATTTGTATTTGCAGCTTTATTTATTGCTAGCATAGATTCAGTTGTGATTGCAACTGAAGTAATCTCTTCTTGAGCGACTTCCATTTTCTTTAATAATTCATTTTTGTTTGTTAGCAATTCATTAATAGTTTTGCGCACTTCATAAAGTAAATCATCATTTTCACTAATTTTATAATCAACATCCAACCTCATTGGAATATTTAAAATATCACTAACTAGTTTTTCAACTGGATGAATGATATTGCGCCTTTGAAAAATAATGAAAACAAAAATTACAGCAAAAAGAATCGATATGAATGATGTGAAAATCAGAATTAATTGCTGCCCTGTTTTTAAAGTACCAGTAACAGGAACAAAATTTATTAGATACATATCCAAGCGTTCAATATAGTAATACGCCAAGAAACCATCTTTTCCTTCATATTCCATGTCTTTGAGAAAATTTTCATGATTTGTTTTAAACTCTGGAAAAATATCATAAATAGTGGTTTTATTCTCCGTTTTATCATCATACCCTATTATTATTCCATTTGAATCTGCAAGAAAAGAAATACCTTCTTCATTGCCACTATATGGATTTAGTATTTGTGAAATTGTGCTCAAATCAATATCGGTTGCTATAACTCCACTCAGTTCTCCCACATCATCATAAAAGGGTTTAGCAATGGTAACCGTAGATTTATTTAAATACGCATCATGATAAACCTCGGTATAGATTAGTTTCTTTTCTTTTGCAGCTTTTACATACCATGGTCTTTGTGTCACAATATAGTCTGATGGTGTATCCCAATCTGCACCAGCTAATAATTCGCCGTTAGCAGTTCCAATATAGATAGAAGTAAACTGTCTTCTCTCTTTCATTAATATCTCTAAATACTTTTTAATGTCTTCTCGTGATGGGTCTATCTCCATGAAAGAAGAAATATCTTCAACTATTTGTTCTTGAACTTTGAAAGCCAATTCTACTAACTTTGTTTTATTAGCTGTTTCCATTAGTGCTCTTGATTTAATCTGATTCTCAATTACATTGGAGAAGTAATTGTAGCCGAAAACACCTGCAAGCGTTATAAAGAGAGTTAATATAAATGCATATATATAAAATTTTTTAGAAAGTTTATTCATTTTTATAACCCACCATAATTTTTATATATCAAGCCCTAAAAATTGTTTAACAACAAGACCAATTAAAAACGATACTGCAGCAACTCCTAAACTAACAGATGCCATCTCCCTAAATTTATGTTTAAAGGAGAGATCTTTAGCTATTGAAATATAATAATTAAATGCAGCGATTATGCCTACTACAAGTATAATCATTATGACTAATGCTATAGTATAACTTTTATCGGGTAAAACTGCATATGGTATTAAAAGCATCAATACTGTTATTAAATAAGCAATGCCAGTGTAGCTAGCAGATTTTAAAGCATCCTTCCCTCCTTCATTTTTTGTGGAAAGATATTCAGATGATGCCATGGATAATGTTGCTGAAATTCCAGCAATGAGCCCAGCTAACAATATTAATCTATTGTTTTGCATAGCAAATGTCCATCCGGCAAGGCTTCCTGTAAACTCAACTAAAGCGTCATTTAATCCTAATACAATTGAGCCGACGTATTGTAGTCTTTCTTCATCAATCATAGCCAATAATTCCATCTCATGCTCATCTTCTTCTTTTAATATAATATCAATATCTGGAACTTTCTCTCTTAATTCATCTATAAATTCTTTAGTAGCCATCTGATTGAATTCATTTAACCTTTTTTCCATAATCTTAGCAGTAAAAGTATAGCCTAATAATTTGCCAAGCAGAACATACCATCTGACTTTGTGCATATTGGGTTTAACATCCACTTTTGTATACTCTTTCCATATTTCATAATGACCTGCTTCTTCATCTGCAATTGTTTTGAGAACATCTTTGTCATGTTCATTTTTTATGCTACTTAAAAGTCTTAAATACACTTCTCTCTCCATCAGCTCATCAGATTGCATTTTTTTAACCGTATCAAAAAAATCTAGCTCTTTCACTAAATCACCCCCTAAAAAGTTAGGATATAATTATTAATTATATCCTAACCATCACTAATATTCTAGACATCATCTATTCATTTTGTAAAATATTCCATAAAATTCTATTACTTCTTGTTTGTTTTCGTATTATAATTTTTAATCGCTGAAGTATTTAGCTCTTCTACTTGCTTTCTGCGATAATCTCATGTATAAGCCTATTCCCATCATTAAACGATTTAAACAGACAAACTTGTTTTACCATGTAATTAAAGTCATCAATGTTTGTTTTCTCGAGTTTGTCTTTTAGTTCTACGTTTCTTCCAAGTGTTATATGTGGGGTATAGGGCCTTTCTTGAACTTCTATATTCATTTGTTTGAGACTGTTGTGAATGTCATTATATAATTTAAACAAATCCTCATTATCTTTGATCCCCAGCCAATATATGTCTCCATGTTTAGTATGGAATACACCTAGATTGCTGATTACAATTTCAAAGGGATCAAAGTGAGTATTAAATATCATTTTTTGTATTTCATTAACTTTTTCATCTTGAACTTCTCCTAAAAATTCTATTGTCAAATGGATGTGTTCTTTATGAACAAA
>DAONLG010000018.1:0-19377 GCA_035406565.1 Soehngenia sp. | reverse complement strand
TGGATGTGCATAAAGTTTAATTAAATTACCTGTCTACTTGACAAAGGTCAGTTCATTTCGACTAGTTTTTATAGATATATTATTTATTAATACCAACCTCTTAATTTCATTACATCTGAAACTTTCTTTACTGAATGCATATATGCAGCTTTTCTCATTGATACATTGTATTCTTCTTTGATTTTCCAAATTGCATTGAAAGCATTGACCATTGCAATTTCTTCTTTTTCTTCAACTTCTTTTTCGCTCCAATAGTACCCATAAAGATTTTGAACCCATTCAAAGTAAGATACTGTAACCCCGCCTGCATTTGTTAGTATATCTGGCGTTACAATAATGCCATTATTAAATAGTATTTCATCTGCTTCTGGAGTTATTGGCCCATTAGCAGCTTCGCAAACGAGTTTTGCTTTGATTTTTGGTGCGACATCTACGGTTATTGCGTTTTCCAATGCTGCTGGAATCATTATATCTACATTTAATCCCCAGAATTCATCTAGAGAAATCATCTTTGCTTTTGGATAATTTACTAAGTTTTTATGTTCTTTGACATATGCTTGCATATCATTGAAATCAAGACCTTCTTCATTGTATATAGCATATGTGCCAACTTCTTTTGCCCATTCTGCAACTGCAACTATTTTAGCTCCAAGTTTTTGGACATTTTTAACAGTATAACTGCCAACATTTCCAAATCCTTGTACTGCAGCAGTTGATTTAGTCATATCTATGCCTAATTTAGCAATCGCTTCTCTTGCAACTACAGCTACTCCAAATCCTGTTGCTTCATTTCTACCTAATGAACCGCCCCATTCTACAGGTTTTCCAGTAAATACGCCCAATGACATATTTCCAGTCAATTTAACGTATTCATCAACCATCCATGCCATGATTTGTCCATTTGTATTAACATCTGGAGCAGGTATATCTATTTTTTCTCCTAAGTATTTATATAATCCTTGTACGTAACCCCTTGATAATCTTTCAAGTTCGCCTTTTGATAAAGTAGAAGGGTCTACACAGATACCACCTTTTCCTCCACCATATGGTATGCCTGTTACGCAGCATTTAAATGTCATCCATACGCTTAGTGCTTTTACTTCATCTGGGTTTACATTAGGATGGAATCTTACTCCTCCTTTGCCAGGCCCAATTGCATCTGAATGCATTGATCTATAGCCTTTAAATACTTTAACAGTTCCATCATCCATTTTTACTGGAATTGAAATTTCGATAAATCTCTTTGGTTCTTTTAATAGTTCAAAAACTGATGCCTCAAGACCTAATGCTTCGCAAGCCTCCTTAACTTGTTTTTGTGCACTTTCTAATGGGTTTAAAATTTCCTTTGACACGGTAATATTACCTCCTTTAATTGTATGAAAACATTTTCATACATATTGCACTAACAATGATTAAATTATATCATACAAATATTTTTATATCAATAAAGAAAACTGTCTATCATTATTTGAATAGCCAGTTTTCTTTATATAATTTCTATTTTTCATCCATCGCTCTTAAAAAATAAGATAAAATGAATAAACTTTCATTTAATCTAACATGTTCAACGACAACATTATCAGGAACAACTAAATCAGTTGGTGCAAAATTCCAAATTCCTTTTATGCCATTTTTTACATAAATATCAGCAACACTTTGAGCACTTTCTTTAGGTGTCGTTATTATGCCAATTTGTACATTGTTTTCTTTTATAAATGAATCTATTGTTTCTATATCTCTTATTTCGATATCTCTGATTTTTAATCCTATTACTTTTGGGTTTCTATCAAATAAAGACAATACTTTAAATCCTGCATCTTCAAAACCTTTATAATTAGCTATAGCTTGTCCTAAATTACCTGCTCCAACTATGACAGCATTATAATTCGAGTCAAGTCCCAAAATTTTCTTTAATTCTCTATGAAGATCTTCAACATTGTACCCATATCCTTGTTGTCCAAATCCACCAAAATTATTAAAGTCCTGCCTAATCTGAGAAGCAGTAAATCCTGTTAGTACGCTTAACTCTTGAGATGAAATTCTACTGATCCCCTTTTCTTTTAATTCAGTCAAATATCTATAATATTTTGGCAATCTTCTGATAACTGTGATGGAGACTTGATTATCCTTTGCCACTAAATTCACCACCTCTTTTTTAATATGATAATTATATCATTATAAAAAAAGAGTGTCAATTTTTTCACATCTAAAAATCATTGTATAAATAATAAAGTTACATATTTATATAGAATTTAATTTTTTAAGTTTCCTTTTTTAAATAAAATTTGATACCCTGAAACTGCAAGCACTATGGCTAATATAAATAGTAGTACAGGGAAAATTACGAGTATATAATTTTGAGCAACGAAATTTGATTTTATTAAAAATATCAAAGCTGTCAATGTGACTATGAGCATAAACACCATAGGTATTGTTATCATGCTAAAACTCTTGTTTGATTTTTTTAGCCACAATGCTACCGCCATCAAGGCAAGGGCTGATAACAATTGATTTGCAGATCCGAATATAGGCCAAATTGAGGCATATCCTCCTGTGGCTAAAAATGCTCCTATCACAACTGTAATTGTAGTTGCAACATATTTGTTCGTCAAAGGTGATTGCTTTTTCCCATCCTCTTTTTCAAAATACTCTTGGAATATAAATCTTCCCAGTCTGGTAGCTGTATCTAAGCTTGTTAGTGCAAATGCAGAGACTGCTAATGCGACAAATGTTTTACCTACATCAAATGGTATACCAAATTTAGACATGAATACCCCTACTCCATTTGAAAAAACATTTACTGGTCCTCCCTGTAATAGTTCACTAAACTCTCCTTTGGTCAAATACGCAGCTGTTATTAGTGCTACAACTGCAAGCACACCTTCTATCAGCATCCCGCCATAACCGATGAGTTTCGCATCCTTCTCGCTATCTAGTTGTTTTGCTGTAGTCCCTGAGCCTACTAGTGAGTGAAAGCCTGAAATTGCACCGCAAGCTACTGTTACAAATAGCATAGGAAACAAGTATTGTCCGTCAGCTACTTTAAAACTAGTAACTGCCTCCAATTGTATGGATGGTCTATAAATAATTATTCCAAGTATTGCTCCGATCATCATGGCATATAGTAAAAATGAATTAAGGTAATCTCTTGGTTGAAGCAATATCCAAACAGGAGCAGTTGATGCTATAAAAATATAGACTGCTAAAATTATTATCCAAGTATTAACACTTAGTTCAAGTGGAAAAATAGTCCCCAACCACACACATAGAAATAATAAAATTACACCTACTATAGTCCCAATTTTTAATGATACACCTTTCCTATTTGTAGCATATCCGAATCCAATAGCTAAAAGAATAAAGAGCATTGAAGAAGTAGCAGCTTGAGGAGTGCTCACAAAAGTATTAGCTACTATATTTGTAAAAGCTGATACGATCAATAGCAATGTAAGCCATGCAAAAATTGAAAAAAGTTGTTTCCCACGTTTACCCATGGTATCATTTATGACTTCTCCGATTGATTTACCATCATGTCGTATTGATACAAATAGTGATCCAAAGTCATGAACTCCACCAAAGAAAATGCTCCCGATCACTACCCATAATAAAACTGGCAACCAACCGAATACGGCTGCTTGTATCGGTCCATTTATTGGCCCCGCTCCTGCAATTGAAGCAAAGTGATGCCCTAGAAGTACTTGTGGTCTAGTGGGTACATAGTCTATGCCATCATTTATAACGTGAGCGGGAGTCTTTCTATTTACGTCTATTCCCCATTTTTTTGCAAGCCAAGACCCATATGTAGCATAGGCTAATATAAATATAACGATACTACCTAATACAATAAATAATGAGCTCATTTTAAAACCCCTTTCTTTTTACTAATTTATATCAGGTAAAGCCTTTACTACCTCCTTTCCTTTTTTATTGGCTAATATTTTATTGTCATAAAGATTTATTAATATAAGGCTAACATCCGCCCAACCTTTCAATCCAAATTTAAAGCTCTTTGAATATTTAAATTTATTTATGTAGTTTTCTACATCATTCTCTACATGCTCACTTGATATAAATACAATATTTATCACTGTTCTCATGTGATTATCTTTAATCTCATACATTTCTAGAGCATTTATAATGTTGTCAACAATATTTTTAAATTCTTCTAAATGTCTAGAATCCATTATTTTGACAAGATAGTACTCATAAGCATTGAAGGAATCTATTACATTATTTTTTGTAAAAAAATATCTTTCTGATATTACAGTACATTTCGCTTTTATGTCAAAAATAGCTCCATTTAAAATAAAATTATCTTCAATATCATAATATCTGCTAAGTTTTAATTTTAATGATTCTAAATATCTATAATCATTCATATAATCACCTACTATAACTATATCAAATTAATTCGCTATAGTTGTATTTTTAGTATAAAATGCTAAATTTTGCACTTTAAATGAAAATATCAACTAGTAAAATGCAACTAGTTGATATTCATTCGCTCTCTGAATTCCTTAACGTAATTTCTACTTACTGGAATTTTTATGTTTCTATATTCGATTAATACGTTATATGTCGAATTAAACCATGGCTCTATGCTCTTTATATAATCTAAATTTACGATATATGATTTATGAGTTCTAAAAAAATCATGATCTTTTAACAGTTGATAAAGTTGTCCAAGGGTTAGATTTACTTTATATTCATCATCTTTTGTCACCAGCAAAGTTTCTCTTTCATAAATAGTAGCGTATAAAATTTCTGTGTATCTAATAGGTATTATTAATCCGTTTTTATACGAACTAATTACTCCCTTCGTTTTATCATTCTTTATTTCACTTTCTTTAGGCGAAATGATATTGTCTGCAAATTTTGCTCTTAATTTCTGAATGCTCTTTTCAAACCTTTCTTCTGATATTGGTTTTAATAAATAATCGATTACATCAAATTCATAGGAATTTACAGCATAGTCATCATATGCCGTCAAAAATATAAGTTCAGGCTTATCCTTGAGATCATTAATTATCTTAGCAACCTCGATCCCATCTAAAGTTGGCATCTTTATGTCTAAAAATATGACATCAGGTTTCAAACTATGATTTAATTTTAATACTTCCATGCCGTGATTTGCTTGTCCTATAACAGTAAAATCACGATATTTATGCAATAAATATTTGACTTCTTCTCTTGCGTGAATCTCATCATCAGCAATTAAAACATTAATCATTATATCACCTTGCTTTCATGAGGTATTCGTATCAGCACAGTTGTGCCAAGATTTTCTTCGCTTTTTATCGTCAATTTATAATCTTGTCCATATTTTGTTTTTAAGCGTTCATTTACATTCCTTAACCCGATAGAATTTTTATTGTCCTCTGCTAAGATTTTTTCTAATGTACTTTTATCCATTCCCACTCCATCGTCGGATATACAAATCAGTGTCTCTAAAATACCACTTTTTACTTCTATTTTTATTTCTCCTCCTTCAGCCTTTTCAAATATTCCATGTTTAACTGCATTTTCAACTATTGGCTGAATTATCAATGGTGGTAGCTTGCAATTTATCCCTTCTTGTATGTCAAAAGTTATTTTTAGTTTTTCTCCAAATCTTGCTTTTTCTATTTCAAGATAAGATTTTAAGATTTCAATTTCTTTATATACATCTATTTCATCGGAAGGGTCATTGAGACTATTTCTAAAATAGTTGCTTAAATGTAACAGCAATTCCCTTGCTTTGTTTGGAGATGATCTTGTCAATGATGCGATAGTATTTATTGTATTAAATAAAAAATGTGGGTTAATCTGAGCTTGTAGTGCTTTTAACTCTGATTTTGTCAAAAGTTCAGTTTGGTAATCTAACTCACTCAATTCAATTTGAGTTGAAAATAATCTCCCCAATCCATTTGCTAATGCTTCTTCTGATTTTGTAATCGAATGATTAGTTATTTTATATAATTTTAATGTCCCTTTAACTTTATTATCAAATTTAAGCGGTACTACGATAGCTGATTTTAGCTTGCAGTTATTGTTTGTACAATTTATTTCATTTTTTTCTTGAGCTATTTGTGATTGAGCTCTTGTAATTGCGTTTTTCGTAAGCTCAGTCATTATGTAAGTGCCATCCTTATGATGCTCTTCACCAACTCCAACATGTGCTAGTATTCTTATATCGTCAGTGATTGCAATTGCGTCAAAATCTGTCATTTCCAAAATTATATCAGCAACTTTTTTAGCATTCTCCTTGTTTAAACCTTTTCTTATATATGGAAATGTTCTGTCGGCAATCTTTAAAGCTAATTGAGCTTGATAAGCTTCTCTGGACTCTATCTCTGTGATAGAGCTATGAATCAAAGATATGGAAAGACTAATTCCAATGCCATTTGTTATGATCATTGGTATAGCTATTAATCTAACCAATTCATACGCAGACAAAAATGGTTTCGAAAAAATTAATATAATTAGCATTTGCATAATCTCAGCTAACATTCCATAGAATAATGTGAAAGTAATCTTATTATCGCTTTTGTCAAATTTTTTCTTCAAATATCCTGCCATTATGCCCTCGCATAAAGTGGAAATCGCACAAGAAAAAGAAGTAAATCCAAAGGGGTCAATTAAAAATCTATGTAATCCAGCAATTAATCCAGACAATGCTCCAACAAATGGGCCTCCAAGCAGTCCCCCAACAAATACGCCAATCACTCTTGAGTTTGCAATAGCACCATTTATTGGTATTCCTGTATACGTTCCGATTATTCCATAGATAGAAAAAACGATGGATAATAATATTTTTTCATTTATGGTTGTGTCATTTTTAGTGATCATATTTCTAAGATATTCATTTCTTGTCATAAGATATGATAAGAGCATTATAATTCCCACACAGCTTATTAGATTTCTGATCATAAAAACTATCATAATTATTCCTCCCAATATCATGATATCACAATGAGCTAATCATGTTTCAATTAATGATATAAATCTTTTACTATTTATCATAATCCTTTATTATGTTAAAATATATTAGTCGGAGGGATAAATGTGCTAGTACTTTCAGCATCAAATATAACAAAATCATATGTAGATAAAAAAATACTTGAAAATATTTCTTTTTTTGTTGAAGAAAAAGATAAAATTGGATTGCTTGGTTTAAATGGAGCAGGGAAAACCACTCTTTTTGAAATTATTTCTGGAAATGTAGAACCAGATAGTGGCGAAATATTCATTAAGTCAACAATGAAAATAGGCTACCTTAAACAACATACTAAAGTTGATTCTGATCTGACGATGTATGAGGAGTGCTTAACTGTTTTTGAAGATCTGATTAAAATGGAGGAAAGAATACATTCTTTAGCAGAATTAATTTCTGAAAAAAGCAATGCAGGCGATGACTCATATGAATCTAATTTAAAGGAATATGGAACTCTCTTGGAAGAATTTAACAGCAGAAATGGATATGGCTTTAAATCTGAAATAAAAGGTGTATTAAAGGGTTTAGGTTTTACAGATGAAGACTTTGATAAGAGTGTAAACATATTAAGCGGTGGTCAGAAATCTAGACTTGCTTTAGCAAAAATGTTATTAGAAAAACCTGATATTCTTCTATTAGATGAGCCCACTAATCATTTAGATATAGAATCTATTGAATGGCTAGAGAATTTTATAAAAGATTATGATAAGGCTTTATTATTAATTTCTCACGACAGATATTTCTTAGATAAAGTAGTAAATAGAGTTTTCTATCTAGAAAACAGAAATATATATATTTACAATACTAATTACACAAAATTTATGGAACAGAGAAAAAGAGATCTCGAAATTTTGAAAAAACAATACGAGGATCAACAAAAAGAGATTAAAAGACAGACTGAAATCATTGAAAGATACATGCAATATGGCGATGAAAGATACATTAAGCAAGCTAGAAGCAGGCAGAAAATGCTTGAAAAGATGAAAGTCATAGATAAAATTGAAACTAATAAAAAATTATCTCTGTCTTTTGAGCCAAGTGTAGTCTCTGGTAGAGATGTTTTATTAGCAGAAAAAATAACTAAAAGTTTTGACGGAGAAACTCTCTTTAAAGATATTTCTTTGAGCATTTACAGGGGAGAAAAAGTGGGTTTAATAGGTCCAAACGGCATTGGTAAAACCACTCTATTTAAAATATTGTTAGGTAAAATGCCATTTGATGGTGGTGAAATCAGCTTAGGTAAAAACGTAGTTACAGGATATTTTGATCAAGAAATGGCTCAACTTTCAGATGAAAAAACAGTAATAGATGAGATCTGGGATGCATATCCATATCTAAACCATTATCAAGTTAGATCTTATCTAAGCAGATTTCTATTTATAGGCGACGATTTGTTTAAGGAAGTATCCACCTTAAGTGGCGGAGAAAAAGCTAGATTATCACTGCTTAAGCTCATGCTTTCAAATGCTAATTTTCTTTTGATGGATGAACCCACTAATCATTTAGATATAGATTCTAAAGAAGTCCTAGAAGATGCTTTAAATATGTATTCAGGAACTGTATTTGTCATATCCCATGACAGGTATTTCTTAAATCAAATTGCTACTAAGATATATGAGTTAACTCAGGACGGTATCTTCGAATATCTTGGAAATTACGATTATTATCTAGAGAAGAAAAAGGAATTAAATGAAGAAGAACCAGTCGAAGAAGAAAAGACAAAAACACAAATAAAACTAGAGAAAAAGAAAGAAAAAGAATTAATTCAAAGGGAAAGAGAACAAAGAGAAAGACAAAAATCATTAGAAAAAACAATTCTTGAATTAGAGCAAAAATTAAATGAAATCGATCTTATATTAGCAGATCCTAAGACATATGAGGATCATGAAAAAGCCTTGGAAATATCAAAAAAACGTGATGATGTAGAAGAAAAACTAAATGAACTATATGATAAATGGATGGATTTGTCTTAAAGGATGGCAATCCATCCTTTATAGACTTAAGTTGGCATCTACTTTCAAGCCTAACGTAGATTTATTTCCAGAAATATAACTATAATAACCAGCTGATCCTATCATCGCTGCATTGTCAGTGCAAAGACTTATGTTTGGAATAAATAATTCAATCCCGTTTTCAATAGCTTTCTTTGTAAATACATCTCTAATGCCACTATTGGCTGCAACTCCTCCTGCTATAACTAATTTATTTCTATTGGTTTCTTTTAATAGTCTAAATGTTTTCTCGCTCAATACATCTATTACTGCCATTTGAAAACTAGCTGCAACATCTTCAACAATAATCTTTTCATTTTTTTGTTTCATTTGATTTAAATAGTTTAAGACGGCTGTTTTAAGTCCACTAAAACTAAAATCATAACTATTTTCTTCTAAATATACTCTGGGAAAACTAATCGCTTCTGGATTTCCTAGCTTTGAAAGTTTATCTATCATCGGGCCTCCTGGATAAGATAGTCCTAATGCTCGTGCTACTTTGTCGAATGCTTCTCCCACAGCATCATCTCTTGTCCTTCCAATGACTTTGTATTCATCATATCCTGTCACATCAACTAAATAAGTATGTCCGCCTGAAATTACTAAAGCGATAAATGGAGGCTCTAACTTTTCATGTGATATATAATTTGCACATATATGACCCTTTATGTGATTTACACCAATTAATGGTATATCTAAACTGTAAGATAAAGCTTTTGCAAAAGACATGCCTACTAACAGTGCTCCAACTAATCCAGGACCCTGTGTGACAGATATAAAATCTATATCATCTAAATCAGCCTTTGCTTCTTCTAATGCACTTTTTAATATTTGGCTGATGATTTCTACATGCATTCTAGATGCTATCTCCGGTACTACACCACCAAATTTTTTGTGTGTTTCTATTTGCGTAGATATTATATTTGAAAGTATTTTCCTGCCATCTTCTATGACCGCTATCGATGTTTCATCACAGGAAGTTTCTATTGCTAATGTCTTCATATTTCACCTCTTATTTTCTTCTCCACATAATCAATGCGTCTTCATCTTCATCTGTATAGTATTTTGGTCTAATGCCACTTTCGATAAATCCATGTTTTTTATATAAATTAATAGCTACTTGATTGGATTTTCTTACCTCTAATGTTATATTTGGTATATTGTGTTTTTCACAATAATCAATGACAGCCATCATTAAATAATCGCCTATTCCTTGTCCTCTATAATCTTTTTTTACAGCGATATTTGTTATATGCGCTTCATCCATTATCTTCCACATGCCCAAATATCCGACAACTTTTTCATCTATCTCAGCAACAATGTACAAAGCTAGTAAATTTTCCTCTACTTCTTTTTTTAGTGCTTCATAGCTCCAGGGAATGGAAAAAGATTCCTTCTCAATTTCATACACTTCGTTTATGTCTTTTGATTCCATTTGTCTTATTGTTACTCTCATATTACTCTCCTTTTGAAAATTGTCTTTCTGCTTGAGATTCTCTCAAATAGACTGGTTTCAAGTTATCAACATCATCGATCTGCCCATTTTTAAACCTTTCGTAAGCTATCTCACAAATGCTGCTTGCCCTGATGTAGTTAAGATTAAATGGTGCAAAAATAACCTTATCTCTCAAAACCTCTCTTATTATGTTTTTGTATGCAATGCTGCCATTGCCGTTTACATAGAGTTTATCATAATTTTTATTTAAATAACTGCAGTATTCAACAATATCAAATGCATCATCTTGTTTTACAACTTCAAGTATGTTTCCATTCCATTTATATACGCCTGAAAAAACTCTATCTCTCCTTGCATCTATCATTGGCACAATATGTGATTCAGAGCATATATTATATGAAAGAGCTTCCAATGTTGGAACTCCAATGATTGGTTTGTTGTTAGCTATTGCAAACCCCTTTGCAGTTGCTAGTGCTATTCTCAAACCTGTAAACGAACCGGGCCCTATTGAAATAGTAAAAAGGTCGATATCATCTATATGAATTTTCAGACCATCTAATGTGCTTTTTATCATTGGAACTAACATTTCAGAATGACTCATATCTACTGATAGAGAGTATTCACCTAAAAGTTTTTGATCCTCAGTTATAGCTACAGTTGTCATCAATGTTGATGTGTCCATTCCCAATATTTTCATTTTAACAGCTCCTCCACTAATCTTACATATCTATCTCCATGTGGAATAAATTTAAATTCTCGCCTGTTTTCATCAATTATTCTAATCCATATGTCTAATCTTTTTTCAGGCAATATATTTTTGGCGTTATCTGCCCATTCTATTACACACACGCCTTCTGAATAAAAGTAATCTTGTGCGCCTAACAAATCTAGTTCTTCTTCATCATATAGCCTGTATATGTCAAAATGGTAAAGAGGTATTCTTCCTTCATATTCATTAATTATAGTAAAAGTAGGGCTAGTGATGTATTCTCTCACTCCTAGTCCCTTGCCGATTGCTTGAGTAAAAGTGGTTTTTCCTGCCCCTAAGTCTCCATTAAGGCATATTACATCTTTTTTTTCTAGTAAATGCCCAAGTTTTTCTCCGAGTTTTTCAACTTCTTCTAAATTGTTAATCTCAATTATCATTTTATCATATCCCCAATAAAATATTATCAACTCATTATAGCAAAATATCTATATTTCTTCAAATTAGTTTGAAAAAATAGTTTAAAAAAATCAGTGCTAAAAGCACTGATTTCCATATTTTTATTTATGCAGTATTGGGGATACTCTTTTATATACCAGGATTGTTATGGCACTTTCAAGAATTCCTTTCAATAAATTAAATGGTACAATAGCATAAATCATCATCGTTTTTAAGTCGACTATATTTGCATTAATTGAAGTACCCATTTCAACAAGGTTTTCAATTGATAGCCCAAACATTTTAGCATACATTGGGAATATAAAGAAATAATTTGCCAATGTAATTACTATGGTCATCAGGATTGTTCCCGAAATAAGACCAACAACCGCCCTGTTCATAGTCCTTTTTCTAAAATAAATTGCACCTGCTGTGTAAACAAACACACTCCCAACTAAAAAATTAGCTAATTCTCCAACCCCAGCTGAGGATGTCCCTCGTATTACTATAAAAAGCAAATTTTTTAGAAATTGGATTATAACACCGGCCATAGGTCCGAGTGCAAAAGAACCAATTAATGCAGGTAAATCAGAAATATCTAGTTTTAAAAATGGTGGTGCAAGCCAAACTAGAGGAAATTCAAAAAGCATCAGTACAAACGCTATTACCCCTAATACAGCCAATTTTGATAAAGTCTTTGTCTTCCACATGTCTTTACTTAAAGTGTACATATTATCCCTCCATAATTTTAAATTACTTCGGGAATAAAAAATCCCCGAAGCAATCTTCGGGGCCAAAAATCGAATAAAATCTTCTTTCATCCAGACTGTACTGTCGGCTCTGGAATTTCACCAGATCAACCTTTCGGCTCGTGGGCTTTACCACCGGTGAGGAATTGCACCTCGCCCTGAAGATACTCTGATATTATAGTACAACTTTGTCTAGCACTTGTCAATAATAATTATTTTTAAAACAATTATTTCTCACTAATTATTTATTTTCACCATCTTGTTCATCTTATAATAAAGTAAAAGAGCAATCATCTCAAATAAAATAGCTAAAATTATGATTGTTGAAGTCATATCTTTATCATAAAGAAACCCCATCAACGACGAGCCGCCCAATAGTGCTAATCCATATGCAGTATTAAACACCCCATAGCCTGTTCCTCTCTTATAGAAAGGCACAATATCAGCTATTGCTGACCTCATTATAGTTTCATGCACTCCCATTATAATTCCAAATACGACCATGCCTGCGATAACTAATCCCTCAGAATTGCTCAATGTAAATATTGGAAGTGCCACTGATAGAAAAGGTATTACCAACAATGTCAAAAGTCCTGATGTCTTTATCCCTGTTTTTAATTTCATATTGTCATAGATCTTGCCAAATAAAAGTGCAGTGATCGCATCTATTCCCATAGCAAGAGCATAAAGCAATGTTATATTTCCATCGCTAAATATTCCTTCAGCTTTTAAGTGATATCCTATAACACTGAAATTGAGAAATCCTAGAGTTGCAAAAAACGTAAAAAAAGTGTATATCCAAAAGGTAGGTTGCAATTTTTCTTCTTTATATTCTTTTGCATGAATTTCTTTTATTAAATTTTCTTTTTCAATTTTCTTATATGCAAAAATTAAAAATATCATCAAGAGCATAAATGGTATTATTAGTGCTTTATATCCTAATTGATATTGCGTTAACTCGTTACTTTCTGCAATAAAGAATACAATAGTAAAAATCAAGGGTCCCACTAAAGCGCCTATTTGATCTAATGCTTCTTGTAGGCCAAATGCAAACCCAACTCCAACTTGATTTTGAGCTACTGCTGAAATTATTGTATCTTTTGAAGGATTTCTTAAAGCTTTTCCTATTCTTTCCATCAATATTAATATGATTAATATGTTCCAGTTCATCGTAAAGCCCATCAATGGTACTGCTACAAGCATTCCATAACCTAAAAAAATAAATAACCAATATCGCTTAGTCTTATCAGAAAAAATCCCAGCAACAAGTCTTAATGCATATCCAATAAACTCTCCAATCCCAAAGACTATTCCAACTTGTGTAGCACTTACTTTGAGTAAGTTGAAATATTGACTATTAGCGCTTCTCGCTCCTTCATATACGGCATCTCCAAGTAAGCTTATCAATCCAAATAATATAATAACTGTCACTGCTGGTGAAAATTTAGTTTTAGTTTTCATGGTCATTCCCCTTTCTCATCTGATTATGCTGTTTTTTTAAAAAAGTCTTTTATATAATCCAAATTTTTATACATTACTAACAATGAAATCAAAAAGCTCGTCATGACTCCTTCTATTGGTGCATGCTGATAATACAGTATCACTGGTAAAATAAATATGCCTATTCCAGTAGCTGCATTGGCTTTTTTCCCAAATGCCAGTGTCAAGATTCCAATAAATCCAAATACATAAATGATTGTTATGGGTGATATCATGAGCAATATACCCACTAGGCAAGCTAAACCTTTTCCGCCTTTAAACTTTAGAAATATGCTGAAATTATGCCCTAAGATTACAAAAAATGAAGCAAAATATGGTATTAGCTCAGACTTACTAAATTGCTTAGCAATAGCTACAGATATTATAGCTTTTGCTGCGTCAATGATAAAAGTTAAAACTCCAGGTAAAAATCCTATGTTTTTAATTGCATTTACTGTGCCTACATTTCCGCTTCCTATTTTAGTTATATCTTTTTTAGCAAAAACTTTTCCTATCAAATATGCAGAAGGAATTGAACCCAACAGATAAGCTGTTATTAATATTAATACATCCACATCTTTCAACCCCACTTTCAATTTTTTGATTAGTTTGCATTTTTTCTGGTATATTAATAGTATGATCATTCACTGCAAGGAGGAACATATGCCAAATTTATATTTCACCGGTCAAATTTATAGAGATGCTTTAAATATATACTATGATGAACTCAAAGAGAAAAAAGAACATTTAAATAAGATAAATCTTTATCCTGTTCCAGATGGAGTTCCAGATGGAGATACAGGAAACAACATGTTTTCTACAGTTGAATCAGCATATGATGCTTTATCTAATACAGCTTCACAAAGACTAGATGATGTTTCTAAGGCGATATTTAATGGTGCTAGATCTGGCTCCACTGGAAATTCAGGAGCAATTTTATCTGAGTATTTTAGAGGTTTAAGTGAAACTTTTGATGGATTCGAGTATGCGGATATACCTCTTTTTACTAAAGCACTTCGTTGCGGTTATGAATCTTCTTATAATTCACTTATGCATCCTAAAGAAGGTACAATATTAACAGTGGCTAGAGAAGTTACTGAAAAATCGGAATCATCAAATCAAACCACAATAGATGCACTTATACAAGAACTATTCTTTGAAGCTAAAAAAGCTCTGCTTAGAACAAAGGATATCTTGTCTGTGTTAAAAAATAAAGATGCATATGATGCTGGTGCTTGGGGGCTGTATCTCTTCTTTAGTGCCTTAGCAAAGGCGATCGGGTTAGATGTCAATGATGATATAGATATTGACTTGGAAAAAAACTATTTCCTTTATGATGATAGTTTTGATTTCGATAATCCTTATGACATGGAATTTAAGATATCTGGCGAAAGAAAGTTAGAGCCAATCATCAGATCATCTCTTTCAAGTTTGGGAGATGAACTAATAACCAGGGGTAGTTCATCAGGTATCTATGTTCATATCCACACATCCAATCCCATAAAAGTTGTAGAAGAAGTTTATAAAAATTCTAAGATAGACAATATTATCATCAGAGATATGCAAAGCCAGTACTTAGATCAATCTCAAGATGAAGTAAAATCAAAAGGTTTTCATGTATTAGCCTTTGGCTCATCACCAGGTCTTATAGCATTATATGCAATGTCAGGAGCAGATGCTGCTATGGATAAAGAATTGACTAATAAAAAGAAAAATATAATCAATGAATATATCAATAGCAAAACCTTGATTTTATCCTCTGAAAGCATCAATTTAGAAATTTCTAAACCAATCTATTTAATGAATGAGATTAAAATATTTTCTGTATTAGTTTCGATGTATGCTGATGATCTTCCAAGTGAAGAAGAGATAAAAAGATTATCAGGCTACACTAATTACGCTAAATTAAATCACTCTAGCGGCATCTGTCACTTGATATTAAATGATAAACTGATAGATCAAGCAAAAGTTGCTGATAAAAATTCCATTTTAGATCTAGCTATGCTTGCTATCGAAAAACTAAATCCCAAAAAGGGTGATAGTATAACTATCTATTATGGTTATGAAATATCAAAAGACGACATAGATATTCTGCTGAATAAAATTGATATTAAATACCCATATATCGAAAATAAATACACATTGTTTTCTGCAAGTGATAGCCCAATTATAATTACCATTGATTAAATTATTTATATATATATCCTATTGAAACAACACCTGGCCCTACATGTAGGCCGATCGCAAGTGTAAGAGGGGATATGTCAACACTTAAATCCGGATAAATTTCTTCTATCATGCTTTTAAGTGTTAATGCATCCTCCTCTACGTTTGAATGTGAAACAGCTACTCTAATCATGTCTTTCCCTAGAGTATCTTTTTTTAATTCATCAACCATCATTTTATAGCCTTGATTCATTCCCCTAGCTCTTCCAAAGAATTTAATTTCACCATTGTTCAAATAAACAAGAGGTTTTATGTTGAATAAGTCCCCTGCTATAGAAGCGACTTTCCCTATCCTACCACTTCTTTGCACGTATTTTAAAGTAGATAAGATTAGAGCAAATTTTGCATTTGGTTTAAGTTCGTTTAAGAGATTTGTGATCTCTTTTATGTCTTCCCCATTATTTGCCATTTTCACAGCTTCAATAACCAATAAACTTGATGCTGGGCCAGCAGTATTGGTGTCAAATATGTGAATCCGATTTTTTTCGTTTTCATCAAACTCATCTCTGGCTTTCATCGCTAAAGAATAAGTATTGCTAACGGTAGATGCCACCGTCATGCACAAACAGTCGTCATGAGTGGCGAGCGATTTTTTAAATTCTGTGTAAAATCTTTCATATGAAGGTGCAGAAGTAGTTATTTTTTCTTCATCATTTTCTAATTTTTGCTATAGATCTCCAGCATCAACCTCAATTACATCTTCAAAGATTTTGTCACCTACATGGATATTTATGGGCACAATAGGTATATCGTACTTTTTTACTAAGTCAATAGAAGGCGAGCAAATGCTGTCTATGACAACTTTTACTGTCATATCTATCCCCCCTTTTAGTTTATGATACCCAAATTTTACAAAAAAATACTATGGATATCCATAGTATTTACTCGAAAGTTCCTTTTATTTTTATTTCCTTTTGCTTTATCATAACATTTCCTCTGGCAATTACAGTATCTATACTTAAAGATTCTTTGTTCAAGATCAAAATATCTGCATCGAATCCTTTTTTTATATTCCCTTTGTTCCTTAATTTCAGTATTTTAGCAGGATTCTCTGTAGCTACTTTTAAGCAGCTTTCGAGATCTATCTGCTCCTCATAATACATGTTTTTTATGCACTCTAATACAGAAGATGATTTTCCTATCTTTAGCCCCATTAAGTTGCCTTCCTTATCGAATGAAGGTAGACTTCCTTGTCCATCCGAAGAAATTGTGATTTGTGATATATCAATTCCTTGATCGATCATTTTTCTTACTGCCTTACTCGATGATATTTCTCCATCTTCTATGAACTTTTTAGTAGTGCTTGTTGTAAAGTCAACATATCCACCGTGTCTTGCATACTCAATTGCATCTTCCATAATCCATTCATTTCGACTCATATGAGTTGGTAAAAATTGAGTTATTGGAATGTTAGATCTCTCCAATAAATCATAAATTATCTTTAAAGGATTCTTGCTATCACCTAAGTGTAAATTTATCACTCCAGCTTTTCCTGAAAGCATTCCTCCGATCCTCGTATCTGATGCTAGTCTGATGAGTTCATCAACACTCGGACAAGAAGATCTGTGATCTGATATAGCTATTTCCCCTGTGCCTATTATTCTCTCAATCAGTATCAAATCATCTGTTATACTTCCTGTAACAGTTCTCACAGGTACCTGATATGACCCAGTGTATGCATATGCACTTATTCCTTCTTCGTTGAGAGCATATACTTTAGCTAACAAATTTGACATTGTCCTTGATGTGCCATCAGTTCCAAGGACTCCAACTACTGTAGTAACTCCTGCGGTAGTTATGTCCGTCAGCGTGATTTCAGGAGTTCTGGTTTTATATCCTCCTTCTCCTCCTCCACCGCATACATGTACATGGCTGTCAATTAATCCTGGCACAACGAAATTTCCTTTTGCATCGATTAATTCGTATTCTAGCCCTTCTATTGATATATTATCCCTTAAGTCTACTATCTTGTCATCAGCTATTAATATGTCTTTCTTACCTAGATATGAAGGGGCATAAACTATTCCATTTCTAATTAGTTTTATCATGATTTCCTCCCAAATCCAAAGCTTGAGTTTCTTTTCTAAGAATATATGAATAAACCAGGTCTCCATTGTATACATAAGAATCCGGTATTATTGTATGAATCTTAAAATCGCAGTTCGCTCTCATTTCAGTGCTGCCAATTCTACCTATGAGTTCGCCCTTTTTCACTTCTTCTCCAGATGATTTTATGGGTTTAAATAATCCAGAAACACTAGATTTGATATCTATTATTTCCCCATAATAAATCGGAGGATTATATATTGCTGCTCCTTCCATAAAGTCAAGAGTTACGAGCAGATTTTTTAAAGCTTCTAAGCAATCATTTACGTATGCAGTTTTAATTGCACCCTTTGATGTGCCGCTTGGAAGTTCTATTATAAATGCCTTTTGATTCCGCTGATAACAGCTTTCTACAAAAAATTGACCTCTGAGCCCTGATGACTGAACTAAATTCTCTAGTGGTAAGTGATTAATAATTGATAAAACTTCTGGGAATTTATCATATATGGATAAAATATATGGAATAGAGTATTGGTTTGCACAGTGCAAATCAATTATTATATCCATATCATTAGCTTCATCCCAAACATTTTTTGCTGCTTTATATGTTGGGCCTTCTATGTCATTCCCAGGAAATACCCTGTTCATATCAACATCATCATAAAAAGAAGTTCTATTAAGCACTCTTGTTGCTACAGGGTTACACTTTGGCATAATCTTTATACTGCCATTTTTAAGTTTTGTACTGTTCAATAGTTCAATCATCTCATATGCAATGGATATCCCCGCGACTTCATCTCCGTGTATACCTGCTGTTATCATGAGTTTTGGATGTTCTTCCCCAAATTCATATACTTCTTGTTCAAATGAAGGGTTATCTTCTACAACAAGTTTTCTCATATTCATATTATTCCCCCTCGATAATCATACTGTTTAAATATCCCAATCCTTTTCTAGTTAATGCTGTGCCTTTCTTGCCTCTATTTTTAGTGATATATCCGTATTCTTCTAGATAGTTTAACTTTGTGCGAATTTTATTTTCTGTTGCATCAATTCCAATATCATTTAGAGCCTGCACTATTTTTGTTCTGCTTGCATTTAGATTGTTATCTTCTAGTTTCTTGATCACATTTAATATGCTCAACAAATCTCCATTCAGTATTTTAAATTCATAATCCGAATCATAATGAGCTTCTTCTAACTCTTCCTCGAAAAATTTTTTATCTGGCAATCATCTAAAGTCAATGTTTCAGTGGTTCTCACCCCTAACCAATAGTTAATTGTGGATTCTTATTCTCTTACATTTTCTAACC
>DAONLG010000017.1:0-19454 GCA_035406565.1 Soehngenia sp. | reverse complement strand
AATAGTTAATATGGTTCTTATTTTGACTGCTTATATTTGTGGAAGATGGTATGGAGTAGGAGTAGGAGTGTTAACTCCTGTATTAGCATATCTTGTAGGTCAATTAGCAGCACCATTAGCACCATTTATTCCATTTATTATGGTAGGCAATGCTATTTATGTCTTGATATTTAGCATTTTTATGGAGAAAGGACAAATTCAAAGGGTTATCGGTGTAATTACTGGATCGGTTCTAAAATTCTTATTTTTATCATTTTCAGCAAAAAAATTGATATATGTCTTTGGATTAGAGTTTCCTACTAAAGTTGCAAATGCTCTGGCTGCAAGTATGAGTACGCCTCAACTTATAACAGCTTTAATTGGAGGAGCATTTGCAATAATTGGCATAAATATACTGGCTAAAAGGAAAATAATTTAATTTTTTTGCGGAGGGAAAAATGAAGAGAATATTTTATAATGGGAAATTGTATCAAGAAAGAAATAAATTTGCACAAGCCATGTTCGTCAAAGATGGAATTATAGAAAAAGTTGGAACAAACGAAGATATATTGTCCTTGAACGAAAATTGTGAACTAATTGATCTTAAAGGGAAAACTGTTATACCTGGATTTAATGATTCTCATCTACATTTAGAAAATGTAGGATATAGATTGTCTAATCTAAATTTATATGGAGTAAAATCCGTTGATGAAGTTATTAGAAATGCAAAGGAATATATAATAGACAATAAAATTGATGATGTATTGCTAGGATATGGCTGGAATCAAGATTATTTTATCGGTGAAAAAAGACTACTAAATAGACATGATCTAGACCAAATCTCAAGAGACATACCTGTAGTGTTGATAAGAATTTGTGGACATATTCTTGCAGCAAATTCAAAAGCTTTAGAAATCTTAAATATAGATGAAAACACCTTAGATGTAGAGGGAGGGAAAATACTCAGAGAAGACGATGGATTTCCAAATGGTGTGTTTTGTGAAAATGCAATGAGGCTTTTCAACAAATTTTTAAATACCACTACGATCGAGCAAAGGAAAAAATGTATTAAATTAGCGATTGCTCATGCGTTAGAAAATGGCGTGACATCAGTTCAAACAAACGATGTCAATGGGGACAATTACGAAGATGTACTGTTAGCTTATAAAGAGATAGAAAAAGAAGGGAAACTTTATACAAGAATTACTCACCAATGTGCATTCGAAAATATTTCAGCTATTTCTTATTTTGTGGAAAATTTCGACGAAAAAAAATACAATTCGAATTTCAACAAAATTGGGCCTATAAAATTGTTTGCAGATGGGTCGCTTGGAGCAAGAACAGCATATTTAACAGAAGAATATAAAGACGAAATAGGTAGTAGAGGCGTTAACATATACACCGATGATGAACTTGATGAAATAACAAATTACATTGATATGAATAATAAACAGATGCTCATACATGCTATAGGCGATGGTGCTATTAGACAAGTTTTAAGTTCTTACAAAAAAATAATTAAAAATGGCAACAATAAAAGGCATGGAATAGTCCACTTGCAAATAACTGATGAAGAAATATTAAAGCAGATGAAAGACTTAGACTGCCTAGCATTAGTACAACCAATATTTTTAAATTATGACATTCACATTGTAGAAGATAGGGTTGGTGAAGAACTAGCAAAGACATCTTATGCTTTTAATACATTGATTAAAAACGGTGTACATTTATCACTTGGAACAGATGCTCCTGTTGAAGACCTCAATCCATTTAACAATTTGTATTGCGCTGTAAATAGAAAAGATTTAAATGGATATCCTGATGAATCGTGGAACGAAATTGAAAAAATGAACATCTATGATGCAATAGATGCTTATACTTTAGAATCAGCGTATGTGAGTTTTGAAGAAGGAGTCAAAGGAAGGTTAGCGGCAAATTATTATGCTGATTTTGCTGTGCTAGAAGATGATATATTTGAAATAAATCCTGAAGAAATAAAAGATATAAAAGTAGTTATGACAGTTGTAGATGGGAAAATAATGTATAGCAAGTAACTAAATTAGTTAATTTTCCAATAGACACTCCAGTAAGCGGGTAGGGTATGGCACAGAGACCATTGATTGATAAACTGTTAGCTAATCTTAATTATTTAGCATTATTATTTTAGGTATGTTAATAATCATGCTTATTTTTTTACATGGAAATTTAAAAGAAAATATTAATCAAAACGATAAAAATATATTGAAAAACGATAAATAATCCTTTATTATAGAATAAAGGAGAGATATCATGTACGATATAGTTATCATTGGAGCTGGCCCTGCTGGTTCGAATCTAGCGAGGTTATTAAGTAAAAATAAGAAAGTACTGGTAGTGGATAGAAGAAATTTTACGAGCAAAACTAATCATAATGAGAAGTTATGTGGAGGATTGTTGGCTCCTGATGCTCAGCTTATGTTTGCAAAATTAAATTTATCCTTACCGAATGATGTTTTAGTAAATCCCCAGATATTTGCAGTGAAAACAATCGATCTAAACAGCAATATAGAAAGATATTACCAAAGGTTTTATTTGAACATCGACAGATTTAAATTTGACAGTTGGATGTTTGATATGATACCTGATTACATTGATAAAATGCTAGATACGGTTTTTATAAATTGTGAGAGAAAATCGGATAGGATAGTTATAAAGCTTCGCAAACAAAACCAAGAAATAGAAGTTGAAACTAAAGTGTTAGTTGGGGCTGATGGTGCTAATTCTGCAGTTAGGAAGTGTGCATACAATTTTTACAAATGGCCTAAACAATACCTTTCCATTCAAGAAGTATATAAGTCAAGTAAAACATTGCCTTATTATATAGCAATATTTGACAAAAATATCACTGATTTTTACTCTTGGGTAATTCCAAAAGAAGATACTATACTTATAGGTTCTGCTTTAGATAAAGTTGATGCTAAAGAAAAGTTTGAATTACTAAAGATGAAATTGTCAATAAAGGGTTTTGACTTTTCAAATTTGCTCAGTCGAAAAGGGACTTTTATAAATAGAGCCACACGTAATAGCGAAATTTGTTATGGTCAAGATAATATTTTTTTAATCGGAGAAGCTTCAGGATTAATTAGTCCAAGTTCTGCTGAGGGCATTAGTTATGCACTGTACAGTTCAAGTGTTCTTTCTAATTGTATAAACAATCAAAATGCTGATGTTGAAAGAGCCTATAAGAAAAGCATGTCTAAAATGAATGTAAAAATGACATTAAAGCATATAAAATCGCCCTTTATGTTTAATGAACTCTTGAGAAAAATTGCTATGAAATCATCATTTATGAGCATAAAAGGACTATAGATATATTTAATGATTATCTGTGTGCCTATTAAATTTATTTATTTTATATTTCATTATTTCTCAATTATAATCTATTTATCTTACTAGAAAGAGGGATAGATATGAAAAATAAAAATACAATTTTAGTTATGGCTGCATTAGCAGTTGCAATAAACATAGTTTTAGGCACATTGGTTTCAAGATTGCAGATACCATTACTGTTTTTAGATACACTAGGCACTATATTAATTGCTGCTTTATACGGGCCATGGTATGGAGCGAGTGTTGGTGCCATAACAAATATATTAACGCCAATTTTATCAGGAAATCCTAAAGATATACCATTTTTCATAGTAAATGCAGCAATAGGCATTATAGTTGGATTCATAGCTAAGAAATATAAATTTGGAACAAAGCAAGCGCTTATAACAGGGATTATACTTGCCATAGTAGCACCTCTCATAGGAACTCCTATAGCAGTATATGTATATGGGGGTTTAACTGGTTCGGGTAATGACATAATATTTAGCATTTTAAGGCAATCTGGAGCTGAAATTTTCACAGCGGCTTTTATTCCACGAATAACAGGAAATTTAATTGACAAGATAATATCTTGTTTAATTGTGAGTTATTTGATTAAGAGATTGCCTAAAGAGTACACTAGAAAGGATTATGCTTGATGGGGGATATTGATTTAAGAGGAAAGAAAATAGTTTTAGTGAGCCATTGTATATTGAATCAAAACTGTGTGGTGGAGCCTTTAGCTAGAGCAAAAGGTGCTTTTAAATTTGTAACAAAATTGGTTGATGAAGGTGTTGGCATATTGCAGTTGCCATGCCCTGAACTAAGACATTATGGGCTAGATAGAAAACCTATGGATAAATTTGATTATGACACTCCAATACATAGACAGATGTGCAAGGATATGCTAAGGCCTGTTATTAGAGAAATAGAGGAGTACATGCTGCATAATTATGAGATAATTGGAATTATAGGTGTTGAAGATAGTCCCAATTGTGATATAAAAGAAAATAGAGGAATTTTCATGCAAGAGTTATTTAAATTATTAAATGATAAAAATCTTCAATTAAAAAGTTGTGAAGTTCCTCTTGAATATGATGAATCACACTAAAAAATAGTCCTTAAGGGCTATTTTTTTAGTGCTTCTTCAAGAGTATGCCATGGTAAAACTGCACATTTTACTCTTGCAGGCATGTTAGATATATTTTCAAATGCAACTGCATCTTCTAATTTTTCTAATTCAGAATCATCTTCAATTTCTTTTTTTATCATTTTAATAAACAATTCAGCTAGTTCTAATGCCTCTTCTGTGCTTTTGCCTTTGATGAGATCAATCATTATTGAAGTTGAAGCTTGGGATATAGCACATCCTGAGCCTGTGAAACTAGCGTCTACGATTAGGCCATTTTTTTCGATTAGATTTAGAGTTATATCATCTCCACAGCTCGGATTGTGACCATGTTCAACAGTTGTTGGCTCATCTAAGGGTCTTTTGTTGTGAGTATTTTTATTATGTTCCATTATCAATTGAGTGTAAATTTGACTAAGATCCATAACCTAACCACTTCCTTACATTTTTAATACTTTCAATAAATATGTCTATATCTTCTAAACTATTATATAGATAAAAACTTATTCTTACGCTTGCATTTATTCCCATATACCTCATAAGCGGCTGGCAGCAATGATGTCCAGCTCTACTTGCAACGCCATAACTATCTAACACTGTACTGACATCATGAGGATGTACATCTTTTACATTAAAAGAGATAATACCTCCATGCTTTTCTAAATTCGTAGGCCCGTAAATATTGATATAAGGGATTTTCAGCATTTCTTGCATTGCATATTCAGTTAGCATTTTTTCGTGAGCTTCAATATTTTGTAATCCTATTTTTTCTATATAATGAATTGCAGCTTCTAGTCCGACAGCACCTTCAACATTTTGCGTTCCAGCTTCAAATTTGAATGGCACTTCAGCATATGTTGCGTAATCTTCATAAACATATTCAATCATATCTCCACCCAATAAAAAAGGGGGCATATTATCCAACAAATGTTTTTTTCCGTACAATACTCCAATGCCCATCGGTCCAAGCATTTTATGTGCAGAGAAAACCAGAAAATCAGCATCGATATCTTTTACATCTACTTTTATATGAGGAATGCTCTGAGCAGCATCTATTACAACAATTGCACCTTTTTCATGGGCCATTTGACTAATTTCTCTCACAGGAAATATAGTACCTAAAACATTAGACATTTGAGCAATTGAAACCAATTTAGTCCTGCTATTTATCTTTTTATATTCGCTTTCTGGTATATTACCTTGATCGTCTATATATAAATAATTTAATTTTAAATTATTATCTTTTGAAAGCCTCATCCAAGGCAATATGTTGCTGTGATGCTCTGAAATACAAAGGAGTATTTCATCACCTTCCTTAAAAAAACTTGATAAACTAGAAGCTAATAGATTGAGTGATTCTGTGCTGTTCTTTGTGAATATTATTTCATCTTTAGAATCTGCATTGATAAAATTTTTTACTGTTTCTTTTGCATTGTCATAGAGGGATGTTGCCTCAACGCTTAATGTGTGAGCACCTCTATGGGGATTACCATTATGCTGAATATAATAATTCGATATAGAATCTATTACATTTCTAGGCTTTTGAGTAGTTGCAGCATTATCCAAATATACCAATCGGCTTCCATTAACTTTTTTCTCTAAAACAGGAAAATCAAATATAATTTTAGGGTCAATTGCATTTTTCATCTATATTCTCCTTTCAATCTCAAGAAGAATGTTTTTCTTCAAATTCTCATCAGGAATTTTTTCTAATATCGGATTAAATGATGACTCAATAATTAATTTTTTTGCACTAAATTCATCAAGCCCCCTACTTTCGAGGTAAAACAGTTTATTTTCATCTATCCTTCCAGCACTAACAGCATGATTTCCATCAACATCATCTTCATGACACATTAAAGCAGGGATTGAATCACTTTTTACGTTAGGACTTAATAAAGTGGTATATTCGGATTCGCTGCCTTTTGATTTTTTAGCACCCTTTAGAAATTCGAGATTCCCTCTAAACACTTTCACTGAGTTATCCTTTAAAGCCCCTTTAGATTCAATATTACTTACACTCCTTCTCCCTTTATGAATCATTGTGTAGTTTAAATCTAATTTTCTTTCCCCATCACCTAAATAAATCGAATTTAGATTTGCTGAACTATTTTCACCATATAAATAATTGGTATAGTTAACAGCAGTAACTTTAGAGCCTAGCTCTATGGTAATTAGATTAAGGATTCCACTATCTTTTATGACAACAATATTTGTATCAAAATTATTGCTAAAACTATTTAACCTTTGTATTTTTATTACATTAAGAGTTGCATTTTCATTTATAGTTATATTAGTTAGACCGTTGTGGAACAAATCAATTGTTTCATCACTTGAATAATCAAATATTAGCGTCAATAGAGAATTTTTTCCCACATCTATTATGTTGTGGTCTATCAATACTGAATTTTCATTATCTATATGATAATTGATAAGCAGTGGTTCTTTTATGGTTATACCGTCATCTAATTTTAACTCAATACCAGCATTGCTATTATTTTGCGGTAATTTTTCTAATTCCTCACCTAGCCCTCTGTAGCTATTTAATAAAGAATATTTTTTTATATTGCCTATCTTTGAAATTTTCATATTCATTCCATTTATATTTGGCAAAAATTCATTGTTGTACTCCTTAAATTCTGGTAACTTTAATTCATTTAGTCCGATTCTTTTCCATATCATTTTATCAACTCCTAACCTATTGCACCTTCGAGCTCAATATTAATTAAATTATTCAATTCAACAGCGTATTCTAAAGGCAACTCTTTAGTGATCGGTTCTACAAATCCTCTTACAATCATGGCTTTGGCTTCTTCTTCAGAAATGCCTCTGCTCATCAAGTAGAAAATAGCATCATCACTGATTCTACCAATCTTAGCTTCATGCCCTATATCGATATTATCATTATCTATTTCAATGATAGGTAATGTATCCGACTTAGATTCATTATCTAACATTAAGGAAGTACAAGAAACAGTTGATTTGCATCCAGTTGCGTTTTTACTCACTCTTAACAAGCCCCTATAAAAGGCATGTCCACCATCTTTTGATATAGACTTAGAATTCATTGTAGATGTAGTATTGTTTGCAGCATGAACGACTTTCGTGCCTGTATCTAGATATTGTCCTTTAGCAGCAAAAGTTACTCCGGTAAATTCAGATCTTGCTCCTTCACCTCTTAATATACTCATAGGATATAGCATCGATACTTTAGAACCAAAGGAGCCGGATACCCATTCTATAGTTCCATTTTTGTCAACTACAGCTCTTTTAGTATTTAAGTTGTACATGTTTTTAGACCAATTTTCAATTGTGCTATATCTTAAGGTTGCATTCTCTTTAACAAAAAGCTCAACGCAACCAGCGTGTAAATTATTCACTTTATATTTTGGAGCAGAACATCCTTCAATAAAATGGAGATAAGAATTTTTCTCAACTATTATTAAGGTATGTTCAAACTGTCCCGCGCCGGGTGCATTTAATCTAAAATAAGATTGAAGAGGAATGTCTACTCTTACTCCTTCAGGAACATATACAAAAGAACCACCTGACCAAACTGCACCATGCAAAGCTGCAAATTTATGATCTGTAGGGGGGACTAATTTCATGAAGTATTCTTTCACAATATCTTCGTAATCTCTTAAAGCTGTCTCCATATCTGTGTAAATGACTCCTTTATCAACTAATTCTTGCCTAATGTTATGATAGACAACTTCGGAGTCGTATTGTGCACCTACACCTGCCAAAGATTCTCTTTCAGCTTGTGGCAGTCCTAGAAGTTCGAAAGTATTTTTAATATCTTCTGGGACATCATTCCAATCATGTTTCATTTGGGTATTCGGTTTTATATAAGTTACGATGTTGTCCATATCTAAATCACTTAAATCAGCGCCCCATTTTGGAAATGGTTTTTGACTGTATATCTCAAGTGATTTAAGTCTAAAATCTCTCATCCATTCTGGTTCATTTTTTTCCCTTGAAATATCTAATATTATATCTTTGGTAAGGCCACTATCAGTTTTAAAACTGTAGTTTAGTTCATTTTTTATATCATATATTCTTCTATCAATATCTTTTACATTAGTTTTCTTTTTTTCCATTTTTACACCTCTATAAGCTTGCAAACTCATTTTTTATTTTTTCATATCCATATTCATCAATTTCATTAGCTAATTCAATACCTCCAGATTTAACAATTCTTCCATTTAATAAAATATGGACAAAATCAGGCTTTATATATTCCAACAATTTGTTATAATGAGTGATTATTATAAAAGCATTTTCATCATTTTTTATTTTATTTACTCCATCTGCGACAATTTTTATAGCATCAACATCTAATCCAGAATCAGTTTCATCTAATATAGCGAGCTTAGGATTTAAAATTGACATTTGCAATATTTCATTTTTCTTTTTTTCTCCTCCAGAAAAACCTACATTCAAATATCTCAAGGCATATTCTTCGCTCATGCTTAATTCTTCCATTTTTTTATTTATCAATTTTTTAAATGGAATTATTTTTTGCTGTTCACCGGTAATAGCAGTTTTCGCAGTACGTAAAAATTCTTCGACTGTGACTCCATCTATTTCTTCTGGGTATTGAAAAGATAAAAACAATCCCATTTTAGCTCTTTGATGAGTCTTTAAATCATTTATTTTTGTATCACAAAATATTATTTCACCATCAGTGATATTATATTTAGGATGTCCCATAAGCGTATAAGCAAGAGTTGATTTTCCACCCCCATTTGGTCCCATAATTACATGGATCTCACCTTGATTAACTTTTAGATTTATTCCTTTTAATATTTCTTTATTATCATCGATCACATTGGCTTTTAAATTATTAATAGTTAGTAAATTTTTAGACATCATATTCTCCTCACTTTTTAAAAATGATAATTATTATCAAATACTTAATTATTATATACCTATACTTTAGCGTTGTAAACATATCATTTTAGTAGGAATTAAAAATATTTTAATTCCTACTAAATATCTAGTATAATATATGATGTCGAATCATTAATAAAAGAAATTAAGAAGAGGTATATAATGGGAGATTATATGGATTTATTGAAAGATTGCGTATTATGTCCAAGAGAGTGTCATGTTGATAGATCTAAAGGTGAAATTGGATATTGCGGAGAAACATCGGATTTGCGTTTAGCTAGAGCAAGTCTTCATATGTGGGAAGAACCTCCCATATCAGGGGAGGAAGGTTCTGGAACAATTTTTTTCACTGGATGCCCTTTAAGATGTGTTTATTGTCAGAATGATATTATAGCAAATGGGTCATTTGGGAAAGCTATAAATAATGAGAGACTGGTAGAAATATTATTTGAATTAGAGAACAAAGGAGCACAGAACATAAATTTAGTAACTCCAACTCATTTCATCCCACATATAATTAGGGCATTAGATTCAGCAAAGGAACAAGGACTGGGTTTACCTGTTGTATATAACACAAGCGGTTATGAAAAAAAGGAATCAATTGAACTACTAGATGGGTATGTTAATGTGTATTTGCCTGATTTTAAATATTATGATGAAAGTATTTCCATTAGATATTCAAACGCTTGGAATTACCGTGATTATGCAATGAAAGCAATTGAAGAAATGCTTAAGCAAGTAGGTAAAGCAGAGTTCAATGAAAAAGGTATTATGACTAAGGGAGTTATAGTTAGACATTTAGTGCTTCCAGGTTTAATCGAAGATTCTAAAAAGATCATTGAATATTTGCACAGCACATATGGTGAAGACATTTATTTGAGTATAATGAGCCAATACACCCCTTTAGAGCATGTCAAGGGATATAAAGAAATAAATCGAAAATTAACAGAAGATGAATATAATGAGGTAATTGATTTTGCAATATCAATTGGAGTAGAAAACGGATTTATTCAGGACGGAGAAAGTGCACAAGAAAGTTTTATTCCACCGTTTGATTATGAGGGAGTGTAAAAATTTAACACTCCCTATATGTGCATTCTCTTTCTTAGTTCATAAATGATATTTTTACCCTCGAATATAAATATTGCAGCAAGTGATATAATGCTTATAGTTACAGATATTATGGATGGAATTGT
Source organism: Soehngenia sp. (assembly GCA_035406565.1). Classification (GTDB taxonomy): domain Bacteria; phylum Bacillota; class Clostridia; order Tissierellales; family Tissierellaceae; genus Soehngenia. The sequence goes on along the minus strand of DAONLG010000017.1, from coordinate 8,909 downwards.
TATATCTACTAAATCTAAAGCAATAAAAATAATAGGTATTATACCAAAAAAAATATCTATTAATATATATGTGATGTAATCATTGATACTTAATTTTAGAACCAATGCTAAAATATACATAACTAACATTGCCAAGATACATATTATTGGGAAAACAAATTCTATGGACCAGCCGATAAATCCTGTATATATATCCCAAAGAATACACAGACCTGTTATTATAAATACTTGCCAAATTATTTTTTTAGGCAAATGAGTTTTTTTTCTGATTAGAAAAAACAAATCTACCCATACACTGATTATTCCAAATAAAACTAGAATAGGCCAATTAACAGTTGTAGGATATAGAAAATATATAGCAAAACTGAGCACAATTAAAGCTACGCTTATGAAACTCACAATTTTTAACGCTAGATTTCTCTTATATATGGACGGTATTCTAGGGAATATTTGCTCGTGCTTTTCATTTATATTCTCTAATTTGTTTTCACAGAGTGGACAATTTTCTCTGTCATCACGAATGTAGACTTTACAGTATTCACAGTATTTCATCTTATTCCTCCATTAAAAATTGGACGTGATTTCTATTTCTATACCATTTTCAGTAAGGAAAGTGAAAAAATTCCTCTGAATATCAGTTTCTTTAAAAGGTGAAGTAAAACAAATTACTAATTTATCTCTATATGAGCACATCACAATTTGAGGTCTTCTTGCACTTACACATATACTGAATTGATTAACATAGGGTTCAAATTCATGTGGCAATTCTATTTTACCAACATTCGAGAAAGAAGAGGTAATTCCTCTATCAGTAAGCTTATTTGCAAATTTCAGAGCTAAATCTTTTATGGGCAAAGGTATAATCCTAGTCAACGGATTTTTTTCTATGGAAATTAATTTATTCAGATGATGATTTAATTTTTCTTTTGTCAACTCTGATTTAAAACTTTCACTTACAAATTTCACTATTTTTTCTAAGCTATCTTCTGCAGTTGGGATATATTTTATATTCATTGTACTAAAAAAATTCCTTGCAGTGTAAGATTTAAAATACTGTCTTAAATTAATAGGGACAGAGATAACAACTGGTAAATTTTTAGATTTATGCGGCATATCTTCTATAATTGAATATATCAATAAAGAAGTTAAAAATATTGTCACTGTGGTATTATACTTATGGGATAGGTCAATTACCTTTTTTGTAGACATTGTCCCTTCTATCAATTTTGTTATATTTTCTTCTGTAAAAGACTCTTTTATTTGGTAGGCTTTTCTTAATTTCTTATCATCGTTTTGAGTTATTTTTTCTTTGCTATAGTATTTTGCAAAGCTATCATCCATCATTTGGCTAATTGCAGCTTTGTGGCGAAGCTTTAAGTCCTTGCCATAAAAATCAGAAGTGTATTTTTTTGTAAGATATAAATGAACTATGGTTTCCATAAACCAGACTACTCCAGCTCCATCTGTGAGAGCATGAAACACCTCTAAATTAATTCTCTTATTAAAATAGGACACTCTATATAATAGATTTTTTTTCTCTTTATCATATAAAGGTGCGCATAATGGAATTGATTCTATCTCAACTTTTGGCTTTTGGTTAGAATACTCAAAATAATACCAAAAGACTCCTCGTCTAAGCACATAATTAAATATTGGGAAGTATTCTACGGCTTCATCGATGGAAGCCTGTAGAATATCCTTGTCAACATAGTCGTTTAATTCTACAGAGATTCTAAAAACTTTAGTGTCCCTATTTGTATAAGTGGCAGGAAATATTTTTGAAGCATTATCTAATTTGATCCAATTTAAATTTTCTTTTTTTCTCTCTTTCATATCATCACCTAAAGCAAATTATCTAAGAATTTACTAATTATAGTATAAGTTTCTCGAATTGCACTGCTTTCAATTGGAGAATTCAAATAGCCATGAACAGCATCTTTTACTCTGAAAATATGAACAGTATTGCCAAATGATTCAAGTTTTTTGCCATATGCTTCACCTTCATCTCTTAAAGGATCATATTCTGCAGTAATAATCAATGTTTCAGGTTGATTCGAGAGATCTTTAGATAAAATAGGTGCTACATATGGGCTTACCCTATCTTCGTAATTAGGCACATAAAGTTCCATATAATCTTGAATCCTCTTAGATGTCAATATATAGCCTTCACCGAACTCGACAACTGACTTATATGGAGAACTTTCAGTATGGTCATAGTTAGTTGCAGGGTATATGAGCACTTGTTTTTTGGGAACTGTTTCCTTTTTATCCCTTAGTAGTAGGCTGACACATGCAGCAAGATTTCCACCCGCACTATCGCCAATTAAAATTATATCTTCTTTACTGCATGACAATAGATGTAAATTATTAAAAAGATATTTTGCAACTTGATAACAATCTTCTAATCCAGAGGGATAGGGATATTCAGGAGCAAGCCTATAGTCAACAGATATAACTCTTCTATTTGTCTCGTTAGCTAATCTTGAGCATAGATTAGTATATGAATCAATATCACCAGTTACCCAGCCGCCTCCGTGAAAAAACAAAAGAACTTGACTGTTTTTCTGAACTTCAGGGATAAAGAGCCGAACAGGTATTTCGTTCCCGTTTAAGTAGATTTTTTCATCTAATTTTTTGTAAACTGGGGCTATTGCTGGATTTACCACTTTTTGCATGAGCCGATATGATTTATAGTGCTCTTTTACATTTATATTTACTTTTGAAATAATATTTAAAGTTAATTTTTTTAATGGTCTCATGTGTTCTCCTATTTTTAATTATTAATTTTCATTTTATCACAGTTATTATATATGTATATAAAAAATTATATACATATATAAGTTTATATTGTATAATATAATTAGATACTCGAAATAGTCAAGAGGTGCAAAATGAAAACAAATGATAAAACTAAATTAATATTAAATGGCAATATATACAAAGCATTATTATATCTATCAGTTCCAATAATGATTAATAGTTTAATACAAACTCTATATAATCTGGTTGATGGCATATGGGTTAGTAAAATATCTTCTGTTCATTTTGCAGCTACTGCATTTGTTTGGCCTGTCAATTTTTTATTTATTTCGATTGGAATAGGTCTATCAATTGCAGGTACTTCGATTATTTCTCAATTAATAGGAGCAAATAAAATAAAAGAGGCAAATCGACATGCTTCTCAACTTATTGTATTGACAGTATTGTGTGCAGTAGTATTCAGCGCTGTTGGGATAATGTTGACCCCATATATTGTAAAATGGATGGGAGCAACTGGAGACTTGGCTAAATATGGAATTATATATTTGAGAATAACTTTTCTCGACATGGTGTTTATGTTTCTATTCTTTAATTATTCCTCAATTATGAATGCACAAGGGAATACTTTATATCCTACGATATTCAGCGCTATATCCGCTGTTCTTAACGCGATATTAGATCCTATTTTTATTTTTACTCTTGACATGGGGATCGCTGGAGCTGCTTATGCAACACTTATATCAAGAATTTTATTAGCTATTGCAGGTTTTATACATCTGTATAAAGGAAATTCTATGATAATCCCAAGCTTTAAAGGTTTTAAATTTGATAGAGAGATTATAAATAATATAGTAAAAGTAGGATTACCCACATCAATTGGACAATCTGGTGCAGCTATCGGATTCATCGTACTGAATATGTTTATTGGATCATATGGCACTGCTACAATCGCTGCCTATGCAATGGTAAATAGGATTACATCTCTCATTTCTCAACCAGCCATGGGATTAGGTTCTGCTTTAACGGCAATAGTTGGACAAAATATAGGAGCAAACAAAGAAGATAGGGTAAAAGAATCTTTTCACAAAGCAACATTATTAACTTCAATATTTGGATTTATTGGATGCTTTGCCTTATTGATGTTTGATATAGAAATAATTAATTTTTTTATGCAATCTAAAGATGATCCTTCCGTCATAGAACTATCAGTAAATTATTTAAAATACATATCATGGTCGATGCCATTGATGGGTATTTTTTCAGTGTTACAAGGCTTATTTCAAGGTAGTGGAAACACAAAATATTCTATGGCAATGGAAATTGGAAGACTTTGGTTTGTCAGATTACCTATGATTCTCCTCTTTAAGAATTTCACTGATTGGGGAGCATCAGGGATATGGTTTTCGATGAGCTTTAGCAATCTTTTAGTGTGCCTTTATGGATTTGTGATCTATTCTAAAGGATTTTGGAAAAGTAGTGTTATTAAATTGGAGTCTCTATAATTTTTAAAAAGTTATAAGGATATATATCCTTATAACTTTTCCCCGCATGATTTGCAATAAACAGAATCCTCATCATTTAATTCTCCACAGTTTCTGCATTTTATTTTTACTATTTCTTTGCTAACATTTGTACTGTCAACATTTGATAAAACATCATCGATTACTCCACCCATTGCTTTACTATACGGTTTTACATCCTCTCTTGCCTTTTCTGGATCTAATATAATTCCTGAACCAGCTACTCCTTTAGCACCAATCACTCTTATAATTTGGCCTACAGCTACCATAATAAATCCAATAAATGAAATTAATGGATTGACGTTAAAAACATTTCCAGTAAATACTAATACAAAATTACTTAGAAATAAAATAACTCCTATGATTGTAAGGATCATACCCACATAATATAGTGTTTTTCGACTGCTGGGAATTTCATTTGACATTTAATCACCTTCTCTTTAGATTTATTCAATTATAACATATATTTTCAAAATATTTCAAATTAGGCAAAACGATTGACGAATCTTTTTAATTGGTATAAAATTGTATTGTACGAAAATTCAATCAAGAAAGGAGAAGAGAGATGGAAAAGAAAGAAGAATTTAAACCTTATATTCCCGCAGATAAAATAATTCCAGAGTTTTCGGTTGTTTCAGTTTTGTTAGGTATTTTTTTATGTATTGTCTTTGGAGCAGCGAATGCTTATATCGGGCTTAGGGTTGGTATGACTATAAGTGCTTCAATACCAGCAGCAGTTATATCTATGGGAATTATAAGAGGTATCATGAAGAGGGATTCAATCCTAGAAAACAACATGGTACAGACAATAGGCTCAGCAGGCGAATCATTAGCAGCAGGTGCAATATTTACTATGCCAGCTTTGTTTATATGGGCTGATGAACTAGGGATGGCTGAACCATCGATATTAAGGATTGCGTCAATTTCTTTAGCAGGCGGTATTTTAGGAGTTTTATTTATGATACCATTGAGAAAAGCATTGATAGTCAATGAACATGGAGTTTTGCCTTATCCTGAAGGAACTGCTTGTGCAGAAGTACTTATTGCAGGAGAAACAGGAGGAAATAAAGCTAAAACAGTATTCCAAGGTTTAGGGATAGGATCTCTATTTAAATTCATTGCCGATGGCATAAAGCTATTCCCATCAGAAATTGAATGGGCAATTCCTGGGTATAGGGGAGCTGCAGTAGGGATGGATACACTTCCTGCTCTATTAGGTGTGGGCTTTATAGTAGGGCCACAAATAGCTGCATTCATGTTGTCGGGTGCTGTTTTAGGCTGGCTAGTCATCATACCTTTGATTTCTCATCTGGGACAATTTGTGCCAGAAATAATTTATCCAGCAACCGTTCCTTTAAAAGAGCTTGCACTTGGTGAAGCTGGATATTGGGATATTTGGGATAATTATATTAGATACATCGGTGCAGGTGCTGTTGCATTTGGAGGAATTTTAAGTCTAATAAAATCCCTTCCTCTAATCATCAGAACCTTTAAAGATGCAATGGGGAATTTAAAGAGTACATCTGGGGAACATCATTCAACGATAAGAACAGATGAGGATATGTCTTTAAGAACAGTAATAATCGGAAGTCTAGCAATAGTTGTCTTTATCGGGGCGACTGATTTTATTCCTGTTGGAATCACAGGAGCAATAGTGATTGCGATATTTGGTTTCTTCTTTGCCACAGTATCTTCTAGACTTGTTGGGGTAATTGGGAGCAGTAATAACCCAGTATCTGGAATGACAATCGCTACACTATTAATCACTTCAATCATATTTAAAGCTACTGGCTTTGTTGGTGAAGCTGGAATGATTGGTGCCATATCAGTCGGCTCAGTCATTTGCATAATTTCTGCTATGGCTGGAGATATGTCTCAGGATTTAAAGACTGGATACTTAGTAGGAGCAACTCCTAAAAAACAACAGTATGGTGAGATTATTGGAGCTATAGCAGCGGCTTTAGTAATAGGATACATTTTATTACTCCTTAACAAAGCATGGGGATTTGGATCAGTTGAATTACCTGCACCACAAGCGATGATGATGAAGATGGTTGTTGAAGGTGTAATGGGAGGGCAACTTCCTTGGGCACTCGTATTCGTTGGAGTTGGAATAGGTATAGTAGTTGAACTCTTAGGCATTCAAATTCTTCCATTTGCAGTAGGACTATATTTACCAATCCACTTAAGCGTACCAATTATGTTAGGTGGAGTGATCAGGGGATTATTAGATAAGAGACACAAAGAAGATAGCGAATTAGACAATAAAGTAGAATCTGGGATATTGTTCTCATCTGGATTGATTGCAGGAGAGGGCGTTATCGGTATAATCCTTGCTGTACTAGCTATAATTCCGCTTTCAAGTGGCAAAAGTGTTGGAGAAGCTATAGCGGTTGGAAACAATATATTAGGACAATGGGGCTCATTGATATTATTCTGCGGTTTAGCATATATATTGATCAGAAAATCTTTCTATGCTAAGAAGGAGAATTAATTAACGGAACGCCATGAATAAAAAAAATAAAGTTAACAACAATTATTTGGACTTAATACCAAAAAAATCACCCAAAATCAGCATTAAAAACAAAGACGAAGGAGTCATTCAGCTAATTGTTCCAAGAGACTCACGTTTTGAGAGAATTGTTAGGAAAATTTTTTTTACACCAGAGACTTACAAAATCGATTTAGATGAGTTTGGGACGTTTATTTGGATGAGCATAGATGGGGAAAGAACTATATATGAAATTGCTGAATTATTAAAAGATAAATTTGGTGAAAAGGCTGAGCCTTTATATGACAGACTTATAAAATTTATGGTGATTTTAGAGAACAACAAATTCATATTTATGAAAAATAAAGACCGCAAGCAATAATTGCGGTCTTTATTTTTCATGTTAAAATATAATTAAGGAAAGGAGATGATTAAAGTAGAAAATAAGAAAAAGATTTTATTAGCGGCAATTACAATCACAGCATTTTCTCAAATATATTTAGGATTCTCTCAATCAGATTTTAGAGTTTCAGCAGGAATAATTGCTTACACAATAGCTCTATATAATTTTGATGATTTTAAACCAATTCCCATGGGAATTATATCAGCAATTCTCATTTATATAGCTAGGACATTTATGTCAGGTATATTTAATCAACATATTATCGTGTTTAATTTATCATTTGGCATAGAAATGGTTTTCTATATTTCCTATTCAATAATTTATCACTTATTTATTGATAAAAAAAATAAAGAAAATTTAAATTATGTCTTTTTTATTATTACTATTGCTGATTTTATATCTAATACTATTGAAATTCTAATTAGAAGTTATGTATATTCGATATCTCTTCAATCAAAAATATTTACCACTATACTACTAGTAGCTGTATTAAGGTCTACTATCGTTTGGATTGTTCTATACTTTTTAAAAAATTACAAGCTTTTACTCATGAAAGAAGAGCATGAAAAGAGATATAGAAAATTACTAGGAATAATGTCACAATTAAAGACAGAAGCATACTGGATGGAAAAAAATATGCAGAATATAGAAGATCTCATGGTCGATTCATATAAATTATATGAGCTCATAAATTCTAATGAGCAGAATGAATTATGGAAAGAATATTCCTTAAATATTGCTAGAAATATACATGAAATAAAAAAAGAAAATGCACTTGCGATAAGGGGAATATTAGATGTTACTGAAAAAGAATTAAAGGATGAAAAGATGAAATTTTCGGTGGTCATGTCAATATTATATGAAACAATGATTAAAGAGATCAAAAGAATTGGCAAAAATATAAATTTACATATACAAATTGACGATGACTTTTATACAGAAAAGCATTATTACTTGATGTCTATTTTTCGAAACTTATTTATAAATAGCATAGAAGCTATTCCAAAATCACATCAAGGCGATATTTATTTAATTCAGAAAAAATTAAATGATAGATATATATTCACAGTAAGAGACAATGGAATTGGAATTGACGAAAATGAAATTGATGAAATATTTAGCCCTGGATTTTCAACAAAAATCAATTATGAAACAGGGGAAGTCAGTAGAGGATTAGGTTTAACAATAGTCAAAAAGATAGTAGAAGAAGAACTAAAAGGTGAAATCAGAGCTATTTCTAATAAAAAAGATGGGACGGAAATAACTATTACGGTTCTTCAAGACGAACTGGAGGTGTAAAAAATAAAGATATTTATTGTTGAAGACGATTTAAATGTCGTAAGAATATTAGAAAAAATAGTAGAAGACAGGAAACTTGGAGAAATAATAGGGTATGCGAAAGATGGCATAGAAGCAATGAATAAAATAATAGTATATCAACCAGAAATAGTGTTAATTGATTTACTAATTCCGTGTAAAGATGGAATAAATGTAGTTAAGGATTTCCAGAATACCGATAATAAACCCATCTTCATAATGATATCTCAAGTAAGTTCGAAAGATATGATCGCTAAGGCATATGAAAGTGGAATAGAGTTTTTCATCCAAAAACCAATCAATGCCATTGAAGTTGAAAATGTAATTAAAAAAGTAAAAGAAAAACTGGATATGCAAATTAAGCTAAATTCAATCAAAAAATTATTTGATTCGAATAAAAGCATAAGCGAATCAAATG
>DAONLG010000016.1:12550-19481 GCA_035406565.1 Soehngenia sp. | reverse complement strand
CCTTCCTCCACTCTGATCGATACTTCAAATAGAACTACACTAGAATGTAAATAGGCTTTGATCAGGTCAGTGAAGTATTCCGATATAGCTTCAAATAGAACTACACTAGAATGTAAATGAACGAAGATCAACGGGGACGCTTCAAACCTTGTCCTCTTCAAATAGAACTACACTAGAATGTAAATACGGTCGCAGCCGAAGAAGCGTAATTCAAGTACCAGCCTTCAAATAGAACTACACTAGAATGTAAATTACTATATTATTATCACAGAGAAAGAATATATCAAACTTCAAATAGAACTACACTAGAATGTAAATGAAGTTTTACCAGATATAAAAGAACAAACAGGATTGCTTCAAATAGAACTACACTAGAATGTAAATGGAAGCGGTAAGAGCTTACACGTAGCTAAAGATATACTTCAAATAGAACTACACTAGAATGTAAATGCCCCAATAAGATATTACAGCACAAGCATCTCTATAACTTCAAATAGAACTACACTAGAATGTAAATTTGTGTTATTATCATCACAGAGGCGACAATGGAGTACTTCAAATAGAACTACATTAGAATGTAAATTTTACTTCTATCATTGGACAAAATTATGATTCAATACTTCAAATAGAACTACATTAGAATATAAATTTCTGATACTTTAATCAAAGATCGAATAAATGAAGTACTTTTAGAAATAATAAATTTTAGAATACTATTGTATGGTCTATGGACCTGTAAATAATGATTTTTGTTTCCCATCTAATTATTTTAAATAAATTAGGGTATATACTACACATACAAACCTAAAGGAAGTGGTTCAATGTGGAATGATTTTAAAAAGTTTATAAGTAGAGGAAATGTATTAGACTTAGCAGTTGGTGTTATCTTAGGGAGTGCTATAGGGAAAATTGTTTCATCTCTTGTTAATGATATTATAATGCCGATTATTGGTATTGTCTTAGGAAAGATTGATTTGACTTCGCTTAAATATGTAATCACACCTGCTTCTGGGGAAAATCCTGAACTTGCAATTAATTATGGGGTGTTTATACAAAATATAGTAGATTTCTTAATCATATCATTTGCGATATTTATGATGATAAGAATGATTGACAAATTTAAGAAAAAAGAGGAAAAAAAGGCACAAGTATCACAGCCTAGTGAAGAAATAATATTACTTAGAGAAATTAGAGATTCATTAAAGGATAAAGATGCCAGCAAATAGCTGGCATCTTTTATGATATAATTGACTTAATTAATACAAGAGGTGATAAAAATGAGTATAGCAGATATGGTAACAATAATTAGTAATATATTTAACCTATTTATTGTTTCTAAAGATCAAAAGATATTACATATTTCAGATAAATTAAAAGAGTTAGCTAATTATAATTTTAGTAAATTCGATGATTTACTTTCTCTTTCTGACAATCCATATTTTACTGTTTCTAACAATATATACTATATTAGAAAATACACTATTGAAGGATATAATTTGTTTGTGTTTGAGTCAATAGGAAACTTTAATGACAATTTGACAAAAGCAATTTGCCTTGAAGAAATTGTTGAAAACTTATATGATGGGGTTTTGCTTTCTGATAGAGATGGGAAAGTTGTCATATACAATAAAGCTATGGAAGATCTGGAGAGAAAATCAAAAGATCAAATGATTGGCAAATATATATGGGATGCATACGGTTATAGCAATAAATCTAATTCTGAACATATGAAAGTTTTAGAAACTAGAAAGCCTATCATTAATAAATACAAAGCCCATGCTGTACACAATGGAAAACCTGTTTACAAATCTTATTCTACCTATCCCATTATAGTAAACAATGAAACGATAGGAGTTTATTCTATAAGTAAAGATGAGACAAAATTACAAAATTTATTGAGTGAGATTGTTGAATTGAAGAGAAATTATTTTAGAGAGGATAATCAAGACAAAGATTTTTTTAAAAATGGTACTAGGTTTACATTTTCAGATATTATCGGATCCTCTGAAATAATGAAAAATCTCATAAAGGAGGCTGAAGCACTGTCATGGCTTGACAATAGCATACTTTTAGTAGGAGATACTGGAACGGGAAAAGAAGTTTTTGCTCAAAGTATTCACAATTTTGGGAAACGGAAAGCATTTCCATTTATAGGAATAAATTGTTCAGCAATTCCTGAAAATTTACTTGAGACGATTTTGTTTGGATCTGTAAAAGGTGCATATACTGGAGCAGTAGATTCTTCAGGGCTTTTCGAGGAGGCAGGAGAAGGTACACTTTTTTTAGATGAATTAAATACAATGCCTTTGAACATGCAGGCTAAATTACTTAGAGCACTTCAAGAAAAAAGTGCGCGAAGAGTAGGCGGCAAAGAAAACTATCCTCTAAAATGCAGAATTATTAGCGCAATGAATGAGGACCCTTACGAGTTAATTGAGAGAGGCAGATTAAGACAAGATCTTTTTTATAGAATATCCGGGTACAATCTTTATATTCCATCGTTAATAAAAAGAGGCGATGATATATTTGAGATATCCGAATACTATATAAAAAAATACAATAGAGCTATGAATAAAAACATAACTGGGATCGAGGATTCACTTAAAGAAGTGATGAAAAAATACTCTTGGCCTGGAAATATAAGAGAACTGGAACACTTTATTGAAAATATAATGGTGAGAACAGTTGACAACGAAAAGAATTTAAGAATAGAGAACTTACCAGATTATTTAAAAGATATCATATTTGACAATCATGAAGTGGACAATAACTCAATAAATGACCTGGACAGTTTAATGGATCAGTATGAGAAAAAAATAATTACTGACGCTTTAGAAAAAAACAGATGGAATGTAACAAAGACTTCTAAATATCTAAATCTTACGAGGCAAAGTCTTATTTACAGGATGAGGAAACATAACATACACAGATAGTGTTTTAAAAAGAAACAATATGTAGCTTATTTATACTGTCAATTTTAAAAAAGTGCTTTATTTTAAAACACAATTTCATATTTTCTTTTTTCGAAAGACTGATAAAGCCTAAGATAGCTAATACTTATTTATGGTATGAAATTTGCATTAATAAATATCAAAGAATATTAGGAGGATTGAGATGAGTAAATTAATTGAATGCGTTCCAAATTTTAGTGAAGGAAGAGACAAAGAAAAACTTGAGAAAATTTTAGATGAAATAAGGGCGACTGAAGGCGTAAAACTACTAGATTATTCAATGGATAAAGATCACAACAGAAGTGTAGTTACTTTTATCGGAGAACCTGAAAAGGTCATAGAGGCTGCTTTTAGAGCTGCTAAAAAGGCCAGTGAACTTATAGATATGAGAACGCATAAAGGAGAACATCCAAGGATGGGTGCGACTGATGTAATTCCATTGATACCAATTTCAGATGTTACTATGGATGAGTGTATCGAACTGTCCAAAAAACTTGCTGAAAGGATAGGAAATGAACTTTCAATTCCTGTATACCTATATGAAAAATCAGCATCTGCTCCTCACAGAGAAAATTTAGCAGATATTAGAAAAGGCCAGTATGAAGGTATGAAAGAAAAATTAAAGTTAGAAGAATGGGCGCCTGATTTTGGACCAAAAGAGCTAAACGAAAAAGCTGGCGTTACTGCAGTTGGTGCAAGAATGCCTTTAGTTGCATTTAACATCAATTTAGGGACAAACAACCTAGATATCGCTAAAAAAATAGCTAAAGCTATCAGAGCAAAGACAGGAGGCTTTACTTACTGTAAAGCTTTAGGTATAGAGATTGCTGAAAGAAATATTGTTCAAGTATCAATTAACATGGTTGATTATACTAAAACTCCGCTTTTTAGAGTATTTGATACTGTGGAAAGAGAAGCAAATAGATATGGAGTAAATGTGATTGGAAGCGAAATAATAGGTTTAGTTCCAATGGATGCTTTGATTGACGTAGCTGATTATCATTTGAAGTTAGAAAATTTTGAAAAGACACAAATACTTGAAAAGAGAATGTCAGAATAGAGAGGATGGTTGAATGAAAGCAACTCTTGTTATTGAAAATATCACAAATTTAGCTACTATGAGTGGCAGTGACAAACCTAGAAAAAACAAAGCACAAAAAGAGATAGGGCTAATTAAAAATGGAGTCATAGCAATATCTATGGACAAAATAATCTACGTGGGTGAAGGGAAACTGCCAGATAGTATATCTACTGACGAAGATACCGTTTTTATTGATGCAACTGGAAAATTAGTTACTCCCGGGCTTATTGATCCTCATACCCATCTGGTGCATGGAGGGAGTAGAGAAAACGAATTTTCAATGAAATTGGAAGGCAAGTCATATCTTGAGATTTTATCTAGTGGCGGAGGGATACATTCTACTGCAAAAGCAACAAAAGAAGCTACTTTCGAAGAACTATATGATAAAGCATATAAGAGTTTAAACATAATGCTTGAATACGGTGTGACAACAGTAGAAGCAAAATCAGGATACGGAATAGGAGATTTTCAGACAGAACTAAAGCAAATTGAGGTGGCTAGAAAATTGAATGAAACGCATCCCATAGATGTAGTGCCAACTTTTATGGGAGCTCATGCAGTGCCAACAGAGTACAAGGATAGAAGCGATGTTTTTGTTGAAAAAATTGCAAATGAGATGATTCCATATATAGCTAAAAATAAACTTGCTGAGTTTTGCGATGTCTTTTGTGAAGAAGGTGTTTTCACGATAGAGCAGTCTAGAAAAATACTTTTAAGTGCTAAATCACATGGTTTGATCCCCAAAATACACGCTGATGAAATCGTTTCTATAGGGGGAGCAGAACTTGCCAGTGAAATTGGATGTATATCAGCAGAGCACTTAATTAGTGCAAGTAAAAATGGCATAAAGAAAATGGGAGAAAAAAATGTGATCGCTGTACTTTTGCCTGGCACTAGTTTTAATCTGCAAGAGGGTAAAGTAGCGGATGCGAGATATATGATAGAAAATGATGTAGCTGTCGCTGTAGCTACTGATTACAATCCAGGGAGCTGTCCTAGCGAAAACCTACAGCTTATGATGTCCTTCGCTTCTATAACTTTAAAAATGACTCCAGAAGAGGTATTAACTGCATCAACTATAAATGCTGCTTGTGCGATCAAAAGGGAGGCTTCAATAGGTTCAATAGAAGTTGGTAAAATTGCAGATATTGCAATATTTGACGTGCCTAATCTAGCCTATATGCTATATCACTTTGGAATAAATCATACAGATTCAGTCATTAAAAACGGTAAGGTTGTATACAAGAAAAATAGGGGGAATTAAAAATGTACGATAATAAAACGATTGGAGAATCAATGCAAATCAAGCTAGATAATTATCTGCCTGATTATCCTAAATTTGATGAATCAATCCGCAGAGCACCAAAGAGAGAGTTTACACTTACTAAAAAAGAGACAGAGATTGCTTTAAAAAATGCATTAAGGTATGTGCCAGAGGAATTGCATGAAAAATTAGCTCCTGAATTTTTAGAAGAATTATTGACTAGAGGTAGAATATACGGCTATAGATTTAGACCAGAAGGCAGAATTTATGGAAAACCAATTGATGAGTACAAAGGCAAATGCATAGAAGGCAAAGCATTTCAAGTTATGATAGACAACAATCTAGATTTTGAAGTAGCCTTGTATCCTTATGAGCTTGTAACATATGGTGAGACAGGTCAAGTTTTCCAAAACTGGATGCAGTACAGATTGACTAAGAAATATCTTGAAGAACTAACTGATGAGCAAACATTGGTAGTTGAATCGGGACACCCATTAGGCTTATTTAGATCTTCTAAAGAATCCCCTAGAGTAATTATCACAAATGCACTAATGGTAGGAATGTTTGATGACCAAAAACATTGGATTAAAGCTCAAGCTATGGGAGTTGCTAATTACGGGCAGATGACTGCAGGCGGATGGATGTACATCGGACCACAAGGGATTGTTCATGGGACATTTAACACTATTTTAAATGCCGGTAGAATGAAACTGGGAATTCCTGCGGAAGGAGATTTGAGTGGACACATATTTGTCAGTTCTGGTCTAGGCGGAATGAGCGGTGCTCAAGGCAAAGCTGCTAAAATTGCAAATGGTGTTGGAGTTATTGCAGAAGTTGATTACTCAAGGATTGAAACTAGATTAAAACAAGGCTGGATTGATGAATGCTATGATGATTTAAAAGTAGTTTTTAAGAAAGCGTTTGAATATGCTGATAAAAAAGAAGCTAGGGCAATAGCTTATCATGGCAACATCATTGACTTATTAGAGTATGCAGTTGATAAAAATATTCATATTGAATTATTGTCAGACCAAACCTCTTGCCATGCTGCATACGATGGAGGGTATTGTCCACAAGGATTAACATATGAGCAAAGGACTAAGATGCTAAACGAAGACAAAGAAAACTTTATTAAAGAAGTAGATAAATCTTTAAGAAAACATTTTGAACTAATAAAGATCCTTGTTGACAAAGGAACCTATTTCTTGGACTAGGGTAATAGCTTTATGAAAGCTGTTTATGATTCAGGGGTTAAGAGATATCTAAAAATGGGATAGATGATTCTGAAGGTTTTATATTTCCATCTTATGTTGAAGATATCATGGGACCGATGTTATTTGACTATGGGTATGGGCCATTTAGATGGGTTTGCTTAAGTGGAAAACACGAAGATTTAATTAAGACCGACAAAGCTGCAATGGAATGCATAAATCCAAATAGAAGATATCAAGATAGAGATAACTACAACTGGATTAGAGATGCTGAGAAAAACAACTTAGTAGTTGGCACACAAGCTCGTATTCTTTATCAAGACGAAGTCGGGAGGACACAAATTGCTCTAAAATTCAATGAAATGGTCAGAAATGGTGAAGTTGGGCCAATTATGATGGGCAGAGATCATCACGATGTCTCAGG
>DAONLG010000016.1:0-12540 GCA_035406565.1 Soehngenia sp. | reverse complement strand
CCGGAACAGATTCGCCATTTAGAGAAACGGCAAATATAAAAGATGGAAGTAATATCATGGCAGATATGGCAACTCAATGCTTTGCTGGCAATGTTGCAAGAGGCATGAGCTTAGTAACTTTGCACAATGGCGGTGGAGTAGGCATAGGTAAAGCTATAAATGGCGGCTTTGGTATGGTTTTAGATGGTTCTGAAAGAGTTGATAAAATATTAAGACGTGCAATGCCATGGGATGTAATGAATGGCGTAGCAAGGAGAGCTTGGGCAAGAAATGAAAATTCAATCGAAACAGCGATTGAGTATAATTATAGAAACAGTTCTACAGATCATATAACTCTTCCCTATGTAGCAAATGATGATTTAGTAAAAGAATTAGTCGATAAATACTATAAGTAATTAAATCAGCCCAGGCTTTATGCCTGGGCCATGAAAAAGGAGGACTTTATGCAAAAGAATGGAGAAATAACTGCTGGCAAAATTATTAGATTTATTTTATATTCATTTATCGGAATATTCATGTTTTTTATCCCCGTTGAAATAGGTGGAAAAAGTACGATACCAATTGATCACATAGTTACATATGTAAAAAATATCCCTTATTTTAGTCCGATCTATGTGGGTATCATCGTTTGTTTAGGTGGTGTATTGCCATTTATAAAAGGGGAATGGAAAAAGTCAATAACGACGAAAATATTTTCTTTTTTTAAGTTGTTCGGTATTGTTTTCGTACTCATGGCAATATTTAATAAAGGACCAGAATTTTTAATGAATGAGGATGTAATCCCATTTATTTACAACAGCATAGTAAAATCAGTTACTATGATTGTACCTATTGGCTCCATATTTTTAGCATTTTTAGTGAATTATGGTCTTATGGAATTTGTGGGTGTATTTATGCAGCCTGTAATGAAACCAATATGGAAAACACCTGGTAGATCTGCGATTGATGCTGTTGCTTCTTTTGTCGGCAGCTACTCTATAGCATTGTTAATCACCAATAGAGTATATAAAGAAGGAAAATATACAGCTAAAGAGGCTGCAATTATAGCAACGGGATTTTCTACAGTTTCAGCAACATTTATGGTCATAGTCGCAAACACATTGGGCATAATGGAGCACTGGCTGTTGTATTTTTGGTTGACATTAGTGATTACGTTTGTAGTAACAGCAATAACTGCTAGAATTTATCCTTTAAATAAAAAACCAAATAACTATTACCAAGGCGTTGAAGGCATAAAAGAAAAAGAATACAAAGGAAACAGATTTAAATTGGCTATGGAAGAGGGTATGAAAGCATTTGATCAAGCACCGACGGTTTTTGAAAGTGTGAAAGACAATTTAATTGATGGTGTAAAATTAGCTTTGTCTATTGGACCTTTGCTAATGTCAATAGGAGTTTTTGGAATATTGTTAGCTGAATACACTCCAATATTTGATGTTATCGGGTACATTTTCTATCCTTTTACATACATAACAAGAGTTCCAGAACCTATGCTTGCAGCTAAAGCTAGCGCTTTAAGTATTGCAGAGATGTTTTTACCTGCACTTTTAGTTACTGAGGCAGACATCATAACTAAATTTTTGATAGCGGTCGTCAGTGTATCAGAGATATTATTTTTCTCTGCATCTATCCCTTGCATGATGGGAACAGAAATACCTTTAACTATGAAAGATTATATTTTGATATGGTTAGAAAGAGTAGCTATTTCCATTTTATTGACTGCGCCGATACTTCATTTAATTTTTTAGTAAATTGACTAAAAAGCTTCCATTTGGGTAATATAAAAATGGAAGCTTTTATTTTACATACTCTTAACATTCACTATATTGTTTCTTAATAGAAAAAACGTATTATATAAGAGAACAATAAAGAAAAGATTGATAGGAGGATTAATAGTGAAAAGATCTAAGTTTAGTTTTATATTAGTTTTAATGTTGGCGCTGTCAGTATTTTTAGTGGCTTGTACATCAGGTAATGAAACACCACCTACTGAGGAACCAGGAACAGAAGAACCAGTTGCGGAAGAACCTCAAAATTTAAGTGGTCCATTGACTTTATCAGGTTCGACTTCAGTAGAAAAAGTAGGATTGGCATTGATTGAAGAATTTATGGCATTAAATCCAGATGTAGTAGGAACTTATGAAGCAATAGGATCATCTGGTGGAATTAAGAATGCAGCAGATGGAGTTACTCAAATCGGTACAGCATCAAGAGAAATAAAAGATGAAGAAAAAGCTTGGGGTATAGAAGAACTAACAATCGCATATGATGGGATTGGAGTAATAGTCAATCCAGCAAATCCAGTTGAAGATTTAACAATAGACCAAATTACAAAAATCTACACTGGTGAAATAACTAATTGGAAAGAACTAGGTGGAAATGACGAAGAAATAGTAGTTGTTTCTAGAGAAGATGGATCCGGAACAAGGGGAGCATTTGAGGAAATATTAGGTTTTGAAGGCAAATTAACTCAAAAAGCTTTGATAGCTGAAGGAAATGGGAACGTCCAAACAACTGTCGCAGGGAATCCTAAAGCTATTGGCTATGTATCTTTCTCTTCCCTTGACAATACTGTAAAACCTTTAAAAGTTGAAGGAGTAGAACCAACAGCAGAAGATGTAATTAATGGAACTTATAAAATTTCAAGACCTTTCATATTTGTCTACAAAGAGGAAAATTTAACAGAACCAGCAAAAGCTTTTCTAGATTTTGTTATGAGTGAAGAAGGACAAAATATAGTTGAAGAAAATGGTGCTATAAGAGTAAAATAAATACAGAATAAGTAAAGCTAAGCTTTAGCTTAGCTTTACTTAAATACATAAGGAGACTCTATATGGAAAAGGATATGAAATTAGATAAAAAAAATGAATTAAAAGAGAAATTAGCTCATTATTTATTTTTATTTAATGCTACAGTGGCAATTATCAGTGTTGCGGCGATAGCATTTTTTGTGTTTTATAGAGGATTGCAGCCGTTTATACCTGGTAACGCAGAGGGAAATTACAATTTGATTGACTTTTTATCGGGACTAGAGTGGAGACCTAGTTTAGGTAAGTTTGGCATTTTGTACATGATCGTCGGTTCACTACTTGCGACTTTTGGAGCAATTATACTCGGAGTTCCAGTCGGGATACTCACTGCAATTTTTATTGCTGAACTTGCACCCAAATGGGCAAAAAAAATCATTAAACCAGCAGTAGAGATGCTAGCAGGGATACCCTCTGTATTATATGGACTATTTGGGCTAGGAGTCATAGTCCCATGGATCATGCAGATTTCTCCTCAAGCACAAGGGCAGTCATTGCTTGCAGTAATCATTGTACTTATGATAATGATTTTACCAACTGTAATTACTATAACAGAAAGTGCTATAAATTCTGTACCTGATGCGTATAGAGAGGGCTCTTTCGGATTAGGCGCCACTAAACTTTATACGATATTTAAAGTTGTATTACCCGCTGCAAAGTCTGGTATACTTGCGGGCGTAGTGCTTGGGATAGGTAGGGCAATAGGCGAGACTATGGCGGTGATGCTTGTTGCTGGAAATCCAATTGCAGGACTGCCTAAGAGCATTTTTTCACCGATAAGACCACTTACTACAAATATTGCGATGGAGATGAGTTACGCCTTTGGACTACATCAAGAAATGCTTTTTGCTACAGGAGTTGTGCTATTTGTATTTATTATTTTAATAAATTTAATATTAAGCAGGATTACTAGAGGAAGTGTTCTAAAATGAAAAAGAAAATAAATATAAAAGAAAGTTTTATATATGGGCTTATTGGAATTGCTACTCTTTTTACTATTGGGATTCTTGTTTTTATTTTAGGTTTTATTTTTTCTAAAGGACTTCCTCATGTGGATTTATATTTTCTTACTAGTCAATTCGACTCTACATCTGCATATGTTGATGTGAAGTTAAGTGAAGGCTCGCAAAATCCTTTAGGGCTAATATTAGAAGAAACCACAATAAAAGAAAAAGGATCAAAAGAAAAAAAAGTAATAGTCATTAAAGAGATAGAAGACACATCTTTAGTAGAAGATGCCATAAATAACAAAGGTCAATCATTGCCTTTGGGCGAAAAAGATATCATTAATAGGGTAAATGGAGTAAATGTAGAGGGAAAAAGCGTCGAAGATGTAAATCAGATACTAAACAACTTAAGCACAGATACTGTTACTATGAGGATTACTAAGCCAGGTGGTGGAATATTTCCAATGATTATGACTACACTAATGATGATTGGTCTATCATTGTTGTTTTCTGTTCCAATTGGAGTATTCGCTGCCATTTACTTAGTTGAATATGCAAAACCCGGTAAATTTGTAAATTTAGTGAGGTTTGCTACTGAAAGCTTGGCGGGAATACCGTCTATAATATATGGTTTGTTTGGGATGATCCTATTTGTTATGACACTTAACCTTGGATATTCATTACTTGCTGGAGCTTTAACTTTAAGCATAATTCTATTGCCAGTAATAATCAGACAAACTGAAGAGTCTTTAAAAGCTGTACCAGATTCTTATAGGGAAGCCTCTTTCGGATTAGGCGCTAATAAGATATATACCATAACCAGAGTTGTATTGCCTACAGCAGTTCCTGGTATAGTTGTTGCGATAATTTTAAGTATAGGGCGTATAATAGGGGAATCTGCAGCATTATTGCTGACTGCTGGTACTGCGGCGAAAATTCCAGGTTCATTACTCGAGTCTGGATCAACATTAACTGTAAAAGCTTATACAGTTGCTAAAGAAGAAGCAAATATAGAATTGGCTAGTGCAATAGGGAGTGTTATAATAATAATTATTATAATACTCAATGCTCTTTCAAAATTCATATCCAAAAAATTCAGTAAGATTTAGAGGAGAATAATATGGAAAATAAATTTAGCATAAAAAACCTTGATATGTATTATGGAGATTTTCAAGCACTTAAAAATATTAACATGGAAATTAAAGAAAAGGAAATAACTTCTCTTATAGGGCCTTCTGGATGCGGCAAATCAACTTTTTTAAGGACATTAAACAGGATGAATGACTTAATTGAAGGTGTAAAAGTAGAGGGAGAAGTTTTACTTGATGGAGAAAATATATATAAAGAAATAGATGTAACTAAGCTAAGAACTAGAATAGGAATGGTTTTTCAAAAGCCAAATCCATTTCCTATGTCTGTTTATGATAATGTTGCGTACGGACCTAGAGCTCATGGAATAAAAAAGAAGGCCGTACTAGATGAGATAGTTGAAAAAAGTTTAAAAAGAGCAGCTATTTGGGATGAAGTAAAAGATAGAATAAAAAAGAATGCTCTATCATTATCTGGAGGTCAGCAGCAGCGAATTTGCATAGCTAGAGCTCTAGCTGTTGAGCCGGAAGTATTGTTAATGGATGAGCCTACATCAGCACTCGACCCTATTTCAACACTAAAAGTTGAGGACCTTGCTGAAGAGTTAAAAAAAGATATAACAATTATTATTGTCACTCACAACATGCAACAAGCAGCTAGAATTTCTGACAAAACAGCTTTTTTCTTGAATGGTGAACTCATTGAATTTGACGAAACTGATTTTATTTTTAGCACTCCGAAGGACAAACGTACAGAAGATTATATTACAGGAAGATTTGGTTAAAACGACACTTTTTAGTGTTGTTTTTTTATAATTTGTGTTATAGTAAAAATAATAAATTACAATTTTGGAGATGATTATATGAAGCTGCACAATCACATGGAAGATTTAGTGTTATCCTATGTAGACAAGCTTTCACCCCAATTTGACTTGATTTGTGATTGCGAGAAATGTAGACTTGACATCGCAGCACTAGCTTTAAACAACCTGCCTGGCATGTATTCAGTTACAGAAATTGGTGAAGTTTATTCAAAGATTAAAGAAATGGAAACTCAATATGTAGCTGACGTAATAAAAGAGGTAACAAGAGCTATTGAAATCGTTTCAGCAAAGCCAATACATGAAAAATAAATGAGTGCATGCACTCATTTATTTTATTAGATTAGATATAAATTTGAATTCATCCGTACCTGCTTTTTTTATTAGATCAAAGAGTAAAGTTTCGGTGTTAGTTATTACAGCCCCTAAATCATTCATCATAAAAAGCGCATTCTCATAGTTTGCCTCAGTTCTTGAACCAACTGCGTCTTTTACTACAAATACATTGTATCCACTTTCTATTAAATCTCTAACTGTTTGATAAACACATACATGAGTTTCCATTCCAGTCACAATTATATTGTTAACCCCAAAAGCAGTCAATTTTTCTTTAACAACTTCGGTATAAGCGCTAAAAACAATCTTTTCAATAGGCTCTTTATCATCCAGTAAATCGCTTAATTCACTTAAAGTTCTCCCGAGACCTTTTGGATATTGTTCAGTAAAAATAATTGGGACAATCAATTTTTTCAAGCCTTCGATCAATATCTTTTGGTTTTTTACAATTGTTTTGGAATTAAATATTGCCGGCGCGAGTTTTTCTTGAATATCAATCATTAACATCAGTGAGTTTTCCCTATCAATCCTGTAATTCTTCATAAAAAATCTCCTTTCTATTCACCAAATATCATTTTATGCAAAGGGTGTCTCTTAATTGCAACTGCTTTCTCTGGACATAATTCATGGCAGCAAAAACATCTAATGCAATTTTTTGTATTTATAGTTGCTTTTTTATCCTTAATCGTAATTACTTTTTTAGGGCAATTTGAACTGCATATGCCGCAGCCTATACATTTTTCTTTATTAACATATGGGTAAGGTCTAAATGTATCAAGTACATAATTCTCGACAAACTTTGGTATTTTCCCAGATATGAAATTTACATGTGTGGATTCTGGGAGTTTAAACGGTACGATATTTAGTTTTTTAAAATCCAGTCCAATTTTTTCAATAGAAGCTGTGTCGAATAAACCTCTTTTTAGCGACTCTGCAACAGTTGGGGGATTTTTTATGCCAACTAAGTCACTAGCAACATAATCCAACTCATATGGATTAGCCCCTGCAAACAACAACCCCAATTTCCTGATATCTCCAGCTGAAGGCCCATTTCCTTCCATTGCATGGATGCCGTCAATTACAGATACAACTGGTTTTATATAGTCGCAAATATCTATCAACAAATTTGTAAAGTCTAAAGTATCATTCATCTTCAAATGATAATCTGCTTTATTTACACCCGGGACAGTTCCGAATAGGTTCTTTACAGCTCCAGTATAGGTCATCATTGTGTGAGTTTTTAGTTTTGCGCAAGAAACTACATAATCACAATCTACAAAAGCTTTTACTAATTTTAAGGTGTTTACGACTTTCCCATTTTCAACTTTAACATCAATTGCTTCAGTATTGTAATTGAGTTTACAGCCTGTTCTTTCACTCACTTCAACTAAATCTGCTTGGGTATAAAAGTTTTTTAATATATGAGGATTAAAAGGACCACCAGGACTATCTCCTATGATAACTTCATGCCCTTTTGATTGAAAAAATCTCACTACTCCTTCCACTACAAAAGGATGAGTTGTAACTGCATCTTCAGGTTTGTTTTTCTTTAACAAATTTGTCTTTACAAGTACTGTTCCTACCTTTAAATCCTGAATTTCAGGGATGCTACTAAGCATTTTACCTACAACATTTATTACATCTTCATAGACATAGTCATTGCATTTATCTATATAAATTTTACCCATGTTATCCCACCTTTTAAGAATATTATACATAAAATTAGGGTAAATAAAAATAAAAGATTGAGGTGATTATTGTGAGCAATGTTAGGTTGTGGACTAGGCAAGATGAAAGAAGCCTTGAAGAACTTAAAAAGAATAAAGTTTTTGTCAACAAAGAGAAATACATAAGACTTCAATATGAAGACATAGCGGATCATTTTATTGAGCTGTACAAATGGTTTGTAAGAGAAGCTTCTAAAAAAGTACCTAAACCAGATAATGTTTCAATGCCGATATGGTGCTCAATTAGCCAAGAAAACATGTATAGGCCAATTGAAGGAAGCGTATGCTATGAACTAGAAGTGCCACAAGAAGAAGTCATTTATTTTGACGGACAAAAATGGGATTATGTATTAAACCATCTTTACATTCCAAAAGATGAAAAAGATCACGAAGAGTATCTGAAAGAATTAAAACTTAAGGGATTTAAAAATGAATTTGAATTTTTTGTAGGCCCAAATGCACACTTTTTTACGAATGAGAAAAAGAAAATAATTGAAAGCTGGATAAGAATATTTGAAATAGAGGAATGGAATATCTTTAGAGTTCAAGCAAACATTTGGCAAATTAAAGAAGAATATGTAAAGGAAATATATTATCCATAATTACTTTTTGTTTTCTGATATAATGTAGTTATAACAATATCGGAGAGAAAGCAATGCAAAAGCATATAAGATTATCGGTAAGAAACTTAATAGAAACCACATTGAGATCAGGGGATATTGACAATAGATTCATGTCGACATCAAGAGCATTAGAAGGCACTTTAGCTCATCAGAAAATTCAAAGCAGTTATAAAAAAGGGGACTTAAAGGAAGTCACCCTCTCTATTCATTTGGAGTATAAAGGCTTTATATTTGAAATAGATGGCAGAGCAGACGGAATAATATTCGATGAAGAAAATGTGATTATAGATGAAATCAAAACCACTACAAGAAATCTAGAAAATTTAGAAGAAGAAATCAGCATCTTGCACTTAGCTCAAGCACTATGCTATGCATTCATTTATCAGAGCGAGAACAACTTAGAGCAAATTATGTTAAGTATTACATATTTTAATATAGAAAATGAATCTATGAAAAAGATAATGAAGAAATTTAGCAGAGTAGAGGTTGAGAACTTTTTCTATTCATTACTAGACAAATATATAATTTTTGCACAACTAGTTGAAGACTGGAAACTAAAAAGAAATAACTCCATTAAAAAAATTGAATTCCCTTTCAAAAAATATCGAAAAGGCCAAAGAGAATTAGCCATCGGCGTCTATACTGCAATCAAAGATCAAAAAAGATTGTTTGTCAAAGCACCCACAGGGATAGGCAAGACAATGTCAACCATATTTCCAAGTCTTAAGGCATTAGAGAAATTTGAGTTGGAGAAAATTTTCTATTTGACAGCTAAGACACTAACCCAGGAAGCACCAGTAAATTCAATAAAAATGCTTATGAAAAATGGGTTGTCATTAAAAACTTCAATTTTGACTTCCAAAGAAAGGATTTGCTTGAATGAAGAAGTCAAATGCAACCCTATAGATTGCCCATACGCTAAAGGCCACTACGATAGAGTAAATGATGCAATCATAGATATATTCAACAATTATGACCTATTTACCTATGATGTAATGATTGAATATTCAAGAAAGCACCAAGTTTGTCCGTTTGAATATCAATTGGACTTAAGTCTCTATGCTGACATGATAATATGCGACTACAACTATGCATTTGATCCCCAAGTGTATTTGAGGAGATTTTTTGAGTTTAACAATGGCGAAAATATTTTTCTAATAGATGAAGCACATAACCTAATAGATAGAGCAAGGGAGATGTATTCAGCTTCAATAAATACTAGTGAATTGCAAAACACATTGCGCATTTTGAACGAAAATGGAGTTAAAAAGACGAATGACTTGAAGAAAATAATAGAGAAAATAAAAACAAGAGCAAATGAAGCCATATCAAACGGAATATTTTTTCAAACAGAAGAAGTCGACGATATCTACTGGCCAATTAGCAAAACTTTAGCAACTTTAGAAAAATTTTTGATAGAAAAAAAGGATGCGGAAGGTTATGATATTTGTTTAGACACGTATTTTACTTTGAACTCATTTTTGAAAATATCCGAGTATTTCGGCGATAACTATGTAGTAAAATTTGACGCAGGAAATGAAGATTATACACTCACCCTTTATTGTTTAGATGCATCTAAATTTATAAAGAACATAACTGGCGAAAATCGTGCAAATGTGTATTTTTCAGCAACACTAACCCCGATCAACTATTTCAGAGATTTACTTGGATCTGACAAAGACGACTATCACATGATATTGAAATCCCCGTTTGATAAAGACAATTTACTTATTTTAATTAATGGATACACATCGACACGATATAAAGATAGATCAAAAACATACTCGGATATAGCTAAAGCAATTTATGATTTTTCAAACGCTAAAGAAGGAAATTACATAGTGTTTTTCCCTTCCTATGCATATCTCAATGCTGTATATGAGCAATTTAAAGGTGAGCATCCAGAAATTTACACAATAAAAGAAGAGTCAAATCTCACAAAACTTCAAAGAGAAGAGTTTTTAAATGAGTTTTCTAATAAAGGCAGATTGATTTCTTTTTGCGTACTTGGGGGCAGTTTTTCAGAAGGCATAGATTTAGTTGGCGATAAGCTCATAGGAGCAATAATAGTTGGAGTAGGCATGCCTCAGATATCTCGCGAGAGAGATATCTTAAAAGGCTACTTTGAATTGAACTATAACAGAGGATTTGACTACGCATACACTTTTCCGGGGATGAATAAAGTGATGCAAGCAGTTGGCAGAGTAATAAGAACTGAAAATGATAAGGGAGCAATACTATTAATAGACGATAGGTACTTAACTAATAAATATACAAGCCTTATGCCTAGCGAATGGTCAAATCATAAGAGAATTAGGAGCAATGAGGAGATGCTTTTAGCACTAAATAAGTTTTGGAGAAATGTTGACAAAGAAAAATCAATATGATAATTTATTATTAGCACTCAAATACCAAGAGTGCTAATAGCATTGAGGGGGTAAGTTTATGGAGAAAAAGGAATTTCAAGCAGAATCAAAGCGATTGTTAGATTTAATGATAAATTCTATATACACTCATAAAGAGATATTTTTAAGAGAACTTATATCAAATGCTTCAGATGCCATAGACAAAATATATTACAAGGCTTTGACGGATAAGAACATATCTTTCAATAAAGATGATTATTACATCAAGATTTCTTTTGACAAAGAAAATAGAATATTAAGCGTTAAAGATACTGGGATAGGTATGACTAAAGAAGAGTTGGAAAACAACTTAGGAGTCATAGCTAGAAGTGGATCATTACAATTTAAAAAAGAAAATGAAATAAAAGATGGATATGATATAATTGGACAATTTGGAGTAGGGTTTTACTCTAGCTTTATGGTAGCAGATAAAGTAACTGTAATAACTAAACCATTTGGCTCTGACAAAGCGTGGAAATGGGAATCAGAAGGAATTGAAGGATATACCATAGAAGAGACCACAAAAGATGAATATGGGACAGAAGTAATACTCAAGATAAAAGAAAACACTGAAGATGAAAACTATGACGACTACTTAGATGAATACAATCTGATGAATTTAGTAAAGAAATATTCAGATTTTATAAGGTATCCAATCAAAATGGAAGTCACTGAATATAAGAAAAAAGACGATTCAGATGAATATGAAACAGTAAAAGTTGAGAAAACAATAAACAGCATGGTACCACTTTGGAGAAGAAATAAAAACGAACTGACAGATGAAGATTATATAAATTTTTATCAGGAAAAGAGATTTGGATTTGATAAACCATTAAAGTGGATACACCTTAGCATTGACGGGGCAGTAATATATAACGCAATACTCTATGTTCCAAGCACTGTTCCATATGATTATTATTCAAGAGAATACGAAAAAGGGCTAGAACTTTACTCCAGTGGAGTAATGATAATGGAGAAATGTAAAGAATTGCTGCCAGATTATTTTAGCTTTGTTAAGGGTGTTGTTGATTCAGAAGACCTCTCACTTAACATATCTCGTGAAATGCTTCAACATGATAGGCAATTAAGACTTATGGCTAAGAAAATTGAGGAGAAAATAAGAGAAGAACTTCTCAATATGCTAAAAGAAGATAGGGAAAAATATGAAGAGTTCTTCAAGAACTTTGGGAAACAATTAAAATATGGAATTTACCAAGACTTCGGTATGAACAAAGACAAATTAGAAGATCTTTTGCTGTTCTACTCTTCAAGTGAAAAGAAATTAGTCACTTTAGACGAATATGTATCAAGAATGAAAGAAGGGCAAGAGTTCATTTATTATGCTTCAGGAGATAATTATGAACTAATAGATAAATTGCCTCAAACTGAATTAATCAAAGAGAAAGGATTTGAAATACTATATCTCATTGACGAGGTAGACGAGTTTGCATTAAAAGTAATGAGAGATTACAAAGGCAAAGAGTTCAAATCGATATCTAGCGAAGATTTAGGTATTGAAGAAGAAAAAATAGAAGAGGAAAAAGAAACAGAAAGCAAAGAAATATTTGAAAAGATGAAAGAATTACTTCAGGGTAAAGTTTCAAAGGTTAGATTTTCAAAGAGATTAAAAAATCATCCTGTGTGTTTGGCTAGCGAGGGAGAAATATCTATCGAAATGGAAAAAGTATTAAAACAAATGCCTGAAGGAGACATGATAAAAGCAGAAAAAATACTTGAAATAAACCCTAATCATCCAATTTATGAAAAACTAAAAAATGCATATGAA
>DAONLG010000015.1:0-21936 GCA_035406565.1 Soehngenia sp. | reverse complement strand
TTTATCGACAATATTATCTCCTAGTTGCATTTTTTATCACCATCTTTAAATTCTGTCCCATGCTTTTGGAACAAATAAGTCCATAAAAGTATTTAATATGAATCTATCTGTCATACCAGCAATATAATCACATATGATATCTTCTTTTGTGGCAGAAATATCAGTATAAATTTTCTTAGTATCATCAGGTAACTTATCAAAATGATTTAAAAAATAATTATACACTTGTTCAACTATATATTCAGCTTTGTCATCTTCTTTTTTGGCCTTTTTATTAAAATAGACATTTTCAAACATGAATTGCCTTAAGTTTTCCATTTGTTCGCTTATAGATTCACTCATCAATATTGCATCATGATTTGTACTATTTTTTATTATATCGGTTATTAAAGTGTTAATTCTCTTTCCATGGGTTTCGCCTAATATATTCAAGCATTCCTTAGGTAACATATCCTCACTAATTACCTCTGCTCTAATTGCATCATCAATGTCATGATTGATATATGCAATTCTGTCAGCATATTTTACTAATTGACCTTCTAACGTACTTGATAAATTTTCTCCAGAATGATTTATTATACCCTCTCTAACTTCAAAAGTCAAATTAAGTCCTGGTCTATTCTCATGGTATTCTAACAAGTCTACAACCCTAATGCTTTGCAAATTGTGCCTAAATCCATTTGGATGTAATTCATTCAATATTTTTTCACCTGTGTGCCCAAAAGGAGTATGGCCTAGGTCATGTGCTAGAGAGATTGCTTCAACTAAATCCTCATTTAGTCTTAGTGCTCTAGCAATTGTTCTTGCAATTTGTGAGACTTCAAGCGTATGTGTCAGCCTTGTTCTATAGTGATCACCTTCAGGTGCTATAAATACTTGAGTTTTGTGTTTTAATCTGCGAAATGCTTTAGAGTGAATGATTCTATCACGATCTCTTTGAAACTCTGTACGGATTTCACATTTTATTTCTTCTTTCTGTCTGCCTTTTGTATCACTACTCAATTTAGCATAAGGAGATAGTCTTCTTTTTTCTTCTTCTTCAGCTACTTGCCTAATATTCATATTATTATCTCCCTTCTAATCATCTGATTAGGATATATATTATATTCTATTTAAAATTGTTAATACCTTGTTTATTTTGCAAGAAAAAGAGTGCTCTTATTGAACACTCTAGTCTAACCTCATGTCTTTATATTTGTATAAGTGATAAATCGCAAATATTTAATGATTTATCTCTTATTAATTTAATCAATGCCAATCTATTGTTTCTGATATTATCATCATCTACCATTACCATAACATTATCTAAGTATCTATTTATTGGGTCTGATAAATGTCCTAACTCATTAAGCGCTTTATCATACTCTTTTTTGTTAATATATGTGTCAACCTTATCTTCGATTTTGTTAAAAGCATCATATAATTCTAGCTCATCTACAGATAATAAATTCCTGACAACATTAGAAGAGATAGCTTTGTCAGACAAAGCAGTCAATCTATCAAAAGATACTATGGTTTTTTGTGCTCTTTCATCTTCTATCCAATTAGTGATTTTCTCTGCTCGAATAACTATGTCATATATGTTATCTGTTCCCGTACTAATGATAGCGTCTACAACATCGTGTCTAATTTTTTGATCCGTTAACATGTTCTTAACTCTTGCCATAAAAAAGCCAAATATCTCAGTCCTAACTTTATTGAAATCACATGCTAAATTGTTCTCTTCTATATAAATGTAAAGTGAAAAATCAATCAAGTCCCTTAAAGATACATTTAATTTTTTATCTATAATTATGTTTATTATACCCAATGCTCCTCTTCTCAACGCAAAAGGATCTTGAGAACCAGTAGGCTGAATCCCAATTGCAAATAAACCACATATTGAATCTAATTTATCAGCTATAGATAAAACTGCACCAGCTGTTGTTGAAGGTAAATTATCTTGTGAAAAACGAGGTAAATATTGTTCATAAATTGCCTGGCTGACGATCTTGTTTTCTCCTGATTTTTCAGCATATTCCATTCCCATCTTTCCTTGAAGTTCAGTAAACTCTGTGACCATTTTAGTGACCAGATCAGCTTTAGAAAGATAACTAGCTCTTAAAATATTTTTCTTTGTTTCATCTCCAACTTCTAAATAATCTGCTATTTTTCCTGAAAGTCTCTGAAGTCTTATAGTTTTATCATACATAGTGCCTAATTTTTCCTGAAAAGTTAATCTCTTTAGTTTTTCAACATATGTTTCCAGAGGATACTTAATATCTTCATTATAGAAAAACCTTGCATCTTCTAACCTAGCTCCAAGTACCTTCTCATTTCCCTTAATGACTGTTTCAATGAATTTATCATCACCGTTGCGAATAGTTATAAAGTATGGTAATAATCTATTTTTGTCATCTATGCAAGGAAAAAATCTTTGATGATCTCTCATAGGAGTAACAATTACATCAAAAGGTAGATTTAAATATTCTTCCTTTATTCTCCCCATGATTGGAGTTGGATACTCTACAAGATTTGTAACCTCATTTAACAAATCATCATCTTTTAAAACATTTCCGCCTTTTTCTCTTGCTAATTTTTGTGAATTGTACTTGATTATATCTTTCCTTTCTTGAGGGTCTACTATCACATAGTTCTTTCTCATCAGCTCTTTGTATTCTCCAATTTCTTTTATCACAATGTTTTGGCTTCCCAAAAATCTATGTCCTCTTGTTATGTTAGAAACGGGTATCCCTTCAAAATCAAATTCCATGATTTCGTCATCTAGCAAAGATACAATCCACCTTATAGGTCTTGCAAATTTAATGTTTTTTCCTCCCCATCTCATAGATTTGGGGAAAGAAATATTTTTAATATTACTAGCTATATTTTCTCTTAATACATCTTCTAATTGTTTTCCAGCATTGATTTTCTTAATAAAAATATATTCTTCATTATTAACTGTTTCAATGAAAATGTCTTCTAATTTAACATTCTGAGATTTGATAAATCCTTCTAATGCTTTTGTGGGATTATTGTCTTCATCGAATGCTATTCGCTTTGCAGGGCCTTTTATAGTTACTTCTTCACTTTCACCTTGCGATTCAAGACCTGTGATATCTATTGCAAGTCTTCTAGGAGATTGAAATGTTACTATGTTTTCATATTTAATTCTATTGTCATTTAGAGTATTTTCAAAATTATTTTTTAATTGTATAAGAGCATCATCTATAAATCTAGCTGGAAGCTCTTCAACACCAATTTCTAAGAAATACCTTCTAGTCATTCATATCACCTGCCTTTTGTAAAAGTGGAAATCCCATTTCTTCTCTTTGTTTTATATACATAGAAGCAATGCTTTTAGCCAAATTGCGTACTCTAGCAATAAAATTTGTCCTTTCAGATACTGATATTGCACCTCTTGCATCTAATACATTAAAAGTATGAGAACATTTAAGTACATAATCATAAGCTGGTAGCACTAGTCCTTGTTCTAATATCTTAATAGCTTCGTTCTCATAAATATTAAAAAGATTGTTCAGTACATTTATATCAGCTTTATCGAAGCTGTAGACTGAATGCTCATACTCTGCTTTTGCAAATATATCCCTATAGGTAATATTATCATTCCATTTAATATCAAAGACATTGTCTACATCTTGCAAATACATGGCAATTCTCTCTAGTCCATAAGTTATTTCCCCTGATTCTAAATCGCAATTTATTCCCCCTACTTGTTGAAAATAAGTAAACTGCGTTATTTCCATACCATCAAGCCATACTTCCCAACCCAATCCCCAGGCTCCAAGGGTTGGTGCTTCCCAATTATCCTCAACAAATCTAATATCATGTTTAATTGGGTCGATACCTATAGCTTTTAAGCTCTCAAGGTATAGATCTTGAATATTTTCAGGGCT
Source organism: Soehngenia sp. (assembly GCA_035406565.1). Lineage (GTDB taxonomy): Bacteria > Bacillota > Clostridia > Tissierellales > Tissierellaceae > Soehngenia. Next base: position 18,040 of record DAONLG010000015.1, on the reverse strand, counting down.
CGGTTTTAATATTACTTGCAATTGATGATGCTGATAAACTCTGTTTGGATTTTCTCCATATCTTGCATCAGCAGGTCTTCTAGAAGGTTCGACATATACAACCTTCCATGGTTCTGGCCCTAGAGCTCGCAAAAAAGTATGAGGGTTCATTGTCCCTGCACCTTTTTCAATATCATATGGTTCCATGATTAAGCAGCCATTTTCCCCCCAAAAATTCAAAAGTTTTAACATAAGCTCTTGGAAATTCATATTAGTCCCCCTAATATTTGATTTTATTATAAAAAACAAAAACCTTCCTATCCCTATAGGGACGAAAGGTTACTTCCGCGGTTCCACCCTAGTTGATGCAAAAGCACCCACTTGAAGTTCATACACTCAAAAGCTCCAATCTCATAATCTACATGCTCAGTTTCCACCAATCTAAGCTCTCTATTAATAAGATTATAAGACCTTCTTTGTCATTGTGTATCTATATTCATAACTTATTTTAATCTACCAAATTTTCTTTTATATGTCAAGTTGTAGAATTTTCAAAAATATCTTTTAATATATTCCAGGATTTTAACTCATTTATATCTAATTTGTTTAGAATATATTTGTAAACTAAGTTGTTCAGTTTCAATTTATCATCGTAGTCTATTGTGTCATTAGGCATTTTATCAAATGGTAGGCTTATATAATTTATCATTTGATTGATATACATAGAATCAATGTATTTGCTACCATTTGTCTTACAATTTGAGCAAATTATACCGCCTTGTTCATTATCGAAATACCAATGGGTAGAATTTGTTGTGTGACAATTTATGCAGTTTAATAAATATGGTTTATATCCAATTAAACTGATTAGTTTAAGTTCAAATCCTAGAACTAGATCTATGTGATTTACAGTTTTATTTCCTAAATTATCAAGTGCTACCATTACCATATTATAAATTCTCTCGTTCTTTTCTGCTTCTGGTATAGATTTATCAACTAAATCAAGAAAATAAAATCCGGCAGCCATAGTATCTATAGACTCTCTTAAATAATAATGAGAATCTATTAAATCAGCGCTTACAATATAATAAAAATTTCTTCCTTTTTTTAAAATAAATTCGCTTGTCGAAAATACCTCAGAATAGGCAAGTGCTTTAGAATTTGGTTTCATTGCTCCTTGAGCCATTATACTTATTTTCCCCAATTCTTGTGTGAAAGCTGTTAATATTTTACTGTTTTCTTTAAATTTAGCTGATTTAATTACTATTCCATGAGTTTTTATCGTATCTTCCATATGAATCCTTCTTCTAGCTTAGTTTATAACCAAAATATTTCACTTTATCGGCTTTGTCTCTCCAGTTTTTCTCTACTTTAACCCAAATTTTTAGATTTACTTTTGTATCCATTAACTTTTCAATATCATTTCTTGCTTCAGTGCCTATCTTTTTAAGCATTTTTCCGTTTTTCCCGATTATCATGCCTTTGTGTGATTCTTTCTCGCAATATAAATTAACATACACATCTAATAAGTTCTTATCTGTTCTTTCTTTGATTTCTTGAACCTCAACATATATACCATGAGGGATTTCCTCTTGAAGATTATTTAGTGCCTTTTCTCTAACTATCTCTGCAATAATCATTCTTTCTGGTTGATCAGTTATCATATCGTCTGGATAATATTGTGGTCCTTCTGGCAACAGCTCTTTTAATGCACTTAAATATAAATCTATATTTTTATTTTGTATAGCAGATATTGGTATAATATATTCAAACATGTTCATTGATTTATATTTATTGATTAGATAATCAATTTCTTCTTTTGTCAGTTGATCTATTTTATTGATCAATAAGATTTTAGGTGTTTCAATTTCCATTAATTGCTCAATAATTCCTTTGTCTTGTTTCCCTATTTCCAGGCTATTGTCAACCATAAAAGTGACAACATCAACTTCATTTAATGTTGATTTTGATACTTTCAGCATATATTCTCCTAGAACGTTTTTGGGCGTTTGTATTCCAGGTGTATCAAGAAAAACAATTTGAATATTTTCTTCAGTATAAACCAATTGTATTTTGTTCCTAGTTGTTTGAGGTTTGTCAGAAATTATAGATATCTTTTCTCCGATAATTTGATTTAGCAATGTTGATTTCCCGACATTTGGTCTGCCAATAACCGTTACAAATCCTGACTTATACATCATCTTCTACCCCTTTTATTAAATCTTCAGGTCCAAAACTATTAGGTAGCAATTCAGCTAAATTGTATTTCTTAAAGTCTTCTTCAGTATTGGCAATTATCACTTCTGAATCCTTGCCAAATTCTCTAATAACTTGTCTGCAAACTCCACATGGATATGTGTAATTTGAATCCCCAACAATCGCAATCTTCATTATCTTTCTGTGCCCCTCAGATATAGCTTTAGCAATAGCTGTCCTCTCAGCACATATAGTAGGTGAATAAGATGCATTTTCAATATTACACCCAGTGTACACACTTCCATCTTCAGTTATTAAAGCTGCCCCAACCTTAAATTTTGAATATGGTACATAAGCATTTTCTTTTGCTTTAATTGCCAATCTAATTAATTCTCTATCGTTCATTCTATTCTCTCCTTATTATCTATATATAAATTGAAAAATAATTATTCCTACTAAAGTTCCTATCAAAGCTCCAAAAACCACCTCTCTTGTAGAATGTATCTCACCTTCCACTCTACTTTCTGCTACTAAAAAAGCTAATGCATAGGACAATGTAATGGTAAGTAAATTATCTATAAGTGTTGAAAGTATTGTGGCAATCAGAAAAGCAACCGCGCTGTGCCCACTTACTACTCCTCCTTGAAAATGAGTACCTTTTTTTTTATAAAATTTACTCTTTAACCCAATCACTATTAACACAACTAAAATTAAAGCTATAAAAGTTAAATAAATAGGAGAATTTTTTATTTTCTGTAACACAATATCTTTAAAAGGATTTAATCTGTCAAAAAATAAGAGATACCCTACTACTACTGAATTAATGCTTGCAACGAGCACTGCTCCTGCAGATATGTCTTTGATAACTCTGGCATACGGATGATATTCAAGTGTTATCATATCAACAGTCTTTTCAATAGCAGTATTAAACAATTCAGAAACCAAGACTAATGTTATAGCAAAAATGAGAATTAAAAATTCCATCTTTGTAAAATTTAGCATTAAGCTCAAAATCAAAACTATCAGAGCTATAGTATAATGAAGCTTCATATTTCGTTCCATTTTTATTGTAGCAATAATTCCATTAACAGCATAATTAAAACTATCTATAAGTCTTTTCAAACCCAAACTAATCACCTTCTCAAGTTCTAAATACTCCTATTTCTTTAAGCGCAATTTTTTCTTTTTCTCTCATTATTTTTTTATCATCATCATTCATATGGTCATATCCTAATAAGTGAAACATACTATGAACAGTAAGATAAATGATCTCTCTTAAAATGCTATGCCCAAATTCTGTAGCTTGTTCGATAACTTTGTCAGTTGAAATAATTATATCACCTAATATATAATGCTCAGTATTGAAATCGTAATCATCTAAAGGAAATGAAAGCACATCAGTTGGTTTATCTACATTTCTATACTCTTTATTTAACTGTTTTATCTCATCATTATCTACAAATGAGACGCTCACTTCATAATTTAAATCTCTGTTTTCTACTTGAAGACACGCTTTAATACTTTCATTAATTGCAGATTCAATTTTGTCGTCAATATTTATTTTTAATTGTCTATTGTCTATTAAGACTCTCATAGCTATCCCTCCAATGTCGTTTGATACTGTATCCTTTGATGATAGACCCCTTTAAAGTAATTAATAAAAACTTCTTCTATTTTAAACAAATCACTAACTGTAAGGTGAGATTCGCTCAATTGCTCATCCTCTAGCTTTGATTTCACAATGTTTTTAATTGTTTCGGTGATTTTTACTTCATTTAATTCATTTAAGCTCCTAACAGCTGCTTCAGAAGAGTCAGCAAGCATTACAATTGCAGTTTCTTTTGTCTGAGGTCTCTTCCCCTTGTATCTAAATCTATCTTGGGGTAGAGCTAGATTTTGTTCTTTTGCTTTATTGTAAAAATATGCCACTAAAGTTGTGCCATGATGTTGATCTATAAAGTCGATCAATTCATTAGGTAATTTATATTCATGAGCTAAATATATACCGTCCTCCCTATGAGATATGATAATATCTAAACTCTGCAGTACATCAAGCTTATCATGAGGATTTTCAATTCCAAATTGATTTTCTTTAAACATTAATGGCCTTTTAATTTTCCCAACATCATGATAATACGACCCAACTCTTGCAAGTAGTGAATTAGCTCCAATTGCTTCACATGCTGCTTCTGAGAGATTACCTACTAAAATACTATGTTGATAAGTTCCCGGTGCTTCTAAAGCAAGTCTCTTCAGCAGTGGCTGATTAGGATTTGAGAGTTCTATCAATCTAAATGAAGTTAAAATCCCAAAGAATTTTTCCCACATTGGTAAAGTACCTAGGGCGATTATCGAAGAAACCAATCCTCCAAGAAATAACTCAATAACGGCGATTCTATAGCCTAATTTACTATAATATCCAGCTAATATAAACAATGTATACAAAATTACGCTAAATACCCCAATTTGAATCCCACATAAAATTATTTTGTTACGTTGAACTGTTTCTCTTATTATCAATATTGCAGTGCTGATACTAATTATTGATATTATTAAATTTACAGTATTTTCATGTAGTAAAACAGCTAATACTAAATACATAAAGCAGTTTGAAATTATAGCAATTTTATAATCTAGCAGCTGAGATATTAAAATTGTGCCAAATGACAAAGTCACAACAAACATAATATAGTCTCTAAAAAAGAAACTAGTGATTATGTTTACACTAATAATAATAAATAACAATGCTAGATTATTTTTCTTTAAAATAATTTCTCTTGCATAATTGTATAAATAATATATGAATACCAATGTTAAAATCAAAATCAATAAACTTACACCTGTTTTATTTATGATGCTATTATTAAAAATATTATTTAATTCGTTAATTGTTTGAACACTATGATATCTCATCGCAAGCCCAATCATTGAAATTAAAAATAGAAGTATAAATACCACATTTAATTTATTGTTGTATATATAATTTATCAGTACATTTGATTTAAATTTTTTTCTATTCATATGATCTACCTTTATTTTTGATTATCCACTTTCTCATATGCTTCAATTATTTTTTGTACTAATGGATGTCTTACGATATCAGCACTAGTTAAATTTATGAATTCTATTCCAGAAATTCCCTTTAGTATATTAGATACAGTAACTAAGCCAGACTGTTTCCCTTTAACCAAATCTATTTGAGTCACATCTCCCGTTATAATGGCTTTTGATCCAAATCCAAGGCGAGTTAAAAACATTTTCATTTGCTCATTTGTCGTATTTTGCGCTTCATCTAATATGACATAAGAAGAATTTAAGGTTCTGCCTCTCATATAAGCTAAAGGTGCAACTTCAATTAAACCTTTTTCAAAAAGTCTAAAGAAATTTTCCGAACCTAAAATGTCAAATAGTGCATCATATATTGGCCTTAAATATGGATCAACTTTTTCTTGTAAGTCTCCAGGCAAAAATCCTAGACTTTCTCCTGCTTCAACAGCAGGTCTTGTAAGTATAATCCTATTAACTTCTTTGTTTTTAAATGCTTGAACAGCCATCGCCATTGCCAAATAGGTTTTGCCTGTTCCAGCTGGGCCTATTCCAAATACAATGTCATTTTTTCTTAAAGCATCTACATACCTTTTTTGTCCTATGGTTTTTGGCATAATGCTTTTACCTTGGGAACTAATAGTTATGACATCGTTCATTATATCTAAATTTTTAGAATTATTTGTGCTTTTTATTATGTTAATAGAATAAACAATGTCTTGATAAGAGAGAAATTTTTGTTTTTTTATTAAGTCAATCAGAGAATTTATCAGATTATAAGCTAATATGGTATTTTCTTTATCTCCTTCTATTACTATTTCATCGTTTAATAAATAAATGTTAACGTCTAGCTTATTTTGCACTAGCTCAATGTTTTCATCTAAATTGCCAAACAAGTTCTTTATAATATTTCCATCTTCCACTGTAATTCTTAGGGTTTCTTTATTACTTGACAATATTTTACCTCCTATATATTCTGTGTATATAATCATAATAGCACATTAATTAGCTGTTTTCTATTCTATTTTGGAATATAGAACAATAAGAGCTTCATATGAAGCTCTTATTGTTCTTTTTTGATTTTGGCTTACTTATTATTTCAGAAAAAATAACTCCCTTTAATATATCTTTTTCTAATTCAGAATAAATTTTTGAGGCTTTGGCTTCGTCATAATTAAAAATATCTTTCTCATAGGCATCTTTTTCGAACTCACTTTCAGCATAAAGTTCGCTTTCCCATTCAACTAATTTCTTTTCTAAGGAATCCTCAGACTCATCATACTCAGTTTTATTTTCATAACTCATTTTTGACTTATAAATAGGAGTCTTAGTTTCATTTTGGTTAATTAGTACTTCTTTTTTTTCTTTCTCGAAATTTTTGTTATCTAGTTTCCAAGTTTCTATCTTCTTCTTGCCTTCTATTTTGCTCTTTTCAGATAAGCTCTTACTCAACACAAAAATTACAATTACGATAATTAATTCAATTAAAGGGTTCAAATCATCACTTCCTATTTATCTTTCTTAGGTTCATTTTCTCCTGTTAGTTTAGAAATAGAAGATCTCATATCAGTATCAGCTAATAAGTTTTTCATATTATAATAATCCATTACTCCTAGATTGCCTTCTCTTAATGCTTGAGCTATTGCTAAAGGAACTTGTGCTTCCGCTTCAACTAATTTTGCATTCATAGCTTGCACTTCTGCTTTCATTTCTTGCTCTCTAGCTACTGCCATCGCTCTTCTTTCTTCTGCTTTAGCTTGTGCAATCTTTTTATCTGCTTCAGCTTGATCCATTTGAAGTTTTGCTCCAATATTTCTCCCTACATCAACATCTGCTATATCAATAGAAAGTATCTCATAAGCTGTTCCTGCATCTAAACCTTTTTGAAGAACTGTGTAAGATATACTATCTGGATTTTCGAGCACCGCTTTATGAGTATCTGAACTACCAACTGTTGTTACAATGCCCTCTCCAACTCTGGCTATTATCGTTTCCTCACCAGCTCCACCAACCAATCTTTCAATATTGGCTCTCACTGTAACTCTAGCTATAACTATTACTTCAATGCCATCTTTAGCAACTGCGGCAATTTTAGGGGTTTCTATAACTTTTGGATTAACACTTACTTGAACAGCTTCCAAAACATTTCTACCAGCTAAGTCAATTGCTGCAGCCCTTTCAAAATCTAGTGGTATATTTGCTCTTTGGGCTGCTATTAAAGCATCGACTAATGTATTTACATTTCCACCTGCTAAATAATGAGCTTCTAACTCATCTATATCTATATTCAATCCACCTTTAGTAGCTTTTATCATTGGGTTTACGATCCTATTAGGAACAACCCTTCTTAGCCTCATACCGATTAAGGTTGATATCTTAACTTTAACTCCTGAGAAAAAAGCTGTTATCCATAACCCCACAGGTACAAACGTAAAAAACAAAATAAGTAAAATTATTATAACAACAGCTAATAATATCGTTCCTATCATTTCATTTCCTCCTAATAATTATTTTTGAACCCTCTACTTTGCTAACAATTACTTCTGTATCTTTTGATATAAATCCTTCATCTGATATTGTATCAACTTTTTCATTTTCTATCATACTAAAACCTGATGGTCTATGATCCGTTATTGTCCTTCCCTCTTTGCCTATTAGATGAGATCTATCAGAGCTGCTTAAGTAACCTTTGTCAGTTACTAACTTATTATTTAGGATTACTTTTTTAAACAGTTTGCTATTGTATCCTTTCCTAACAAGTATAATGCCTAGAAATGTCGATATTATTATTGCTATGCTCAAAGACATAATAGCATATTCTACATTATCCATAGCCAAAATTATACCAATTAATATTATTATGATGCCTGATATGCCAGGCAATCCAAAACCTGGCGCTAAAGCTTCAATTCCTAATAATATTAAGCCTATTATGAATAAAATAATTTCTGTCCAGCCTGAATTCCCTGCAAGTATGTTACCTCCAAAATATAGGCCAAATCCAATTAATGATATTGCAGCACCTATTCCAAAACCCGGAGTAAATATTTCAATTACTAAGCCTAGAAAACCTAAACTCAGCAAAATCGCACTGACTATGGGACTTGATATTGCTTTTGAAAATCGAATTTGCATGCTTTCTTCGATAATCTCTACATCTGAGTGTTCAATCTCAAGATTATCTAATATCTCATCATAATCAGATGAGATCAATTCAGCAACTCCCATATCATATGCCTCAGTAGCTGTTAAACTTAACAATTTACCTTTTTCTATCACATTTGGAATTTCAATATCTTTGTCGGCCATGGCCTCAATTATTATGGGATCAATTCCTCTTAATTGTGCAGTATCTCTCAATACAGATCTCCACATTGATAAAGTTTTTTCGTCATTAGGTATGGTTTCTGCAGCCCCGATTACAGATGATTCAGACATTACAACATGATCAGAAGCTATCGTTATAAGCACTCCAGCGGACAAAGCTTTATTATTTACAAAAGATATTGTGGGTATATTTGATGCAATTATTGCATCTTTTATTTTTATTGCTGCATCCACTAGCCCACCATAAGTATCAATTTCAAATATTATAGCTGCGGCGTTCTCATTATTTAATTTTTCTATTTGATGTTCGACAAAGTTAAAAGTAGCGTTGTTGATTTCTCCCTTAATTGGCACAACATAAACGTTTCCCTGACTATTAACATTCTCAGCATATGTAGTTTGTGTAATTATTAACATTAAAATAAACACCAAAATTATTTTAGCATATTTCCTCATTAAATCACCTCCTTTGAAGCTAATTATTTTAATCATACCCATTATTTTACTATTTACACAAAAATAACCTGAGTTTCCTCAGGTTATTCTAATAGCTCTTTCACAGCTTTATTCACTAGGCTTCCATCTGCTTTACCTTTTACTTTTGGCATAACTTCTTTCATAATTCTACCAATGTCTTTTGGTGTAACTTCACCCATATTGTCAATAGTATCCTTAACTATGCTTTTAACTTCTTCATAGGACAATTGCTCTGGCAAATACTCCAAAAGTATCTTCATTTCTGCTTCTGTAAGCTCTACTAAATCTTCTCTATTTCCTTTTTTAAAGTCTTCTATTACCATTTTCTTTTCTTTTAATTGTTTAGAAATAATGTCTAAAATTTCTTCATCGTTAAGATCTTTTCTTTCGTCTACTTCTTTTTGTTTTATCGCAGCTCTAATCATAGTAATAGTGTTTTTCCTGATAGTGTCCTTATTTTTCATGGAATTTTTCATATCATCCATAAGTTTATCTTTTAGAGACATTCTTTACACCTTCTTACTAATATCTAGCACTTTTCTTTCTTCTTGCTGCTTCAGATTTCTTCTTTCTTTTTACACTTGGTTTTTCATAATGTTCTCTTTTCCTTACTTCTCCAATGACGCCTGATCTAGCACATTGTCTCTTAAATCTTTTAAGAGCATTATCAAGAGATTCATTTTCACCAACTTTGATTTCTGTCATAGACCCTTCCCTCCCCTCTTAACTACAAGAGTGATATAACACCATTTAACTATGATTTGACACTACCTCATTATACATCATAAATAACTTATTTTCAACTGTTTTTAACCTGGTGGCCATAACATTTGTCTTTTACCTAGCACATGAAAGTGAATATGATCAACAGTTTGCCCCCCTAATTCCCCACAATTATTGACAACTCTATATCCTTCGTCTAGGCCATAGCTTTTAGCTAATTTAGGTATTAGTTTCGCAATATGTGTTATGAAACTTAAATCAGAGTCTTCTATCTGATTCAATGAATCGATATGTTTCTTAGGTATTATCAAGAAATGTACAGGTGCTTGAGGATTTATATCATTTATTGCTATCACAAATTCATCTTCATAAATTATATCACTAGGTATTTCTTTATTTATGATGCTGCAAAATAAACAATCCACTCTATCTCACCTCCTTGTAATTAAATAGCTAACATCTTATCGTCTGATATTTCTTTAAGGGTTACCCTCTCAATTTGACCTACTAAATCAGTTTCAGATTTTTTGATTACTCTAACATAGTTAGTTGTATACCCTTCATAGAAATCTTCTTTATATTTAGATTCAAATAACACGTCTGCTTTTTTACCTATCAATTTTTTATGAAAATCAGACATCATATTATCACTTAATTCAATTAATATTTTGCTTCTTTCTTCTTTTACATTACTTGGTATTTGGCCTTCCATGCTGTATGCTTTTGTCCCTTTTCTAGGGGAGAATTTAAACACATGGATTTTGGAAAAGCCAACCTTTTTAACGAAATCTAGGGTCTGCTTAAACTCCTCATCCGTTTCTCCTGGAAATCCCACTATAACATCAGTAGTGATTCCAGCATTTGGAAAATACTTTCTTATTAATTCAACTTTATCATAATACTCTTTTGTACTGTATTTTCTGTTCATTCTACTTAATACTGTATCACTTCCACTTTGAAGAGATAAATGAAAATGATCACATACCTTGTTAGTATTATACGATATCTTCATGAATTCTTCATCTATTATATTTGGTTCAACTGAACTTAATCTAATTCGCTTGATACCATCTATAAAGCTCAAATTATAAATAAGCTTTTTCAAATCTATATCTCCTAAATCTTTTCCATATGATGCGATGTGTATGCCTGTCAAAATAATTTCTTTAAATCCGTTTTCAGCAAGTTTTTTTACTTCTTTTTCTACTTCATTGTATTCCCTGCTTTTTACCGGTCCTCGTGCATAGGGTATTATACAGTAACTACAGTATTGATTGCATCCATCTTGAACTTTTAAATACGCTCTCGTCTTTGATTCAATCGTATTTATTTTTATTTCCTCAAATGATTTTAGTTGATTAGATTTAATGACTTTATTTATTTTTTCTCCAGTAATTTTAGATTCTTCGCAAAGTTCAACTATCATATTTCTATTGTTTGTACCTATTATTACATCTACGCCTTCAATGTTTTCTACTTCTTCTGGCGATACTTGGGAATAGCATCCTACTACTGCCACTAAACATTCAGGATTAATTTTTTTTGCTTTTCTTATAAATTGTCTAGATTTCCTGTCAGACATATTTGTTACAGTACAAGTATTTATTACATAAATATCTGCAAAATCTTCCTCATTTACAATTTTGTATCCCTTATTTTTAAATAATTCTATCATTGCTTCAGTTTCATACTGGTTTACTTTGCACCCTAACGTATGAAATGTTACTCTATTCATTTAATCACTCCTAAATCATGTGCCTCATGTAATAAAATCGTTGAAATTACTAGACCAGCTGTTTCTGTTCTTAATATTCTTGGACCTAGAGAAACCACTATAGAATTAATTTCTTTTAGTTCATTTATTTCCTGCTCAGTAAATCCTCCTTCAGGTCCAATTAAAATATTTACTTGTTCTGAATTAATGTACTTGTCCCTCACAGAATGTAGATCTTCATAGTGTTCATTTTCATAGGGAACAATAGTAATATTATTCATAAATTGATTTATAGCGTCTCTAAAACTAATTATTGGATTTACTACTGGTATTATATCTCTTTTGGATTGTTTTGAAGCCTCATGCACAATGCTTTGCCAACGTGAAATTTTTTTTAGTTCTTTATTTAAGTCATCTATTTTTACTATAGTTCTAGCAGTGATAACTGGTGTAAATGATGTCACTCCTATTTCTGTGCATTTTTGTAGTATTAATTCCATTTTATTAGATTTTGGAATTGATTGGTATAAATTAATTTTCAATTTTGGTTCATTGCTTATACTGCCAAATTGAACTATATCTAGTATTACAGAATTAGTATCAAAGCGATTTATTTTGCATGTGTATTTAATATTATCATAGACTATCTCAATCATATCTCCAGATTTCATTCGTAACACATCTTTAATATGTTTTGCGTCTTTCCCAATTATTGTTATCAGTTTATCTTTAGGTTTTTCGTCAATAAAAAATCTATGCATCTTATCTCCTCTTTGCGACTATACAAATCCAGTCATTAGTATTATTGATTTCCAATATGTCAAAATAATTTCTATTCAATGCATCGATTACTATTTGTTTCTTTTTATCAATTATTCCAGAACAAATAAATATTCCATCATTAGCTAAATATTTATTTAAATCACCGACTAAATCCGCTACTATTTCAGCAACTATATTCATTACGATAAGATCAGCTTTGTCAGAAATCTGTGATAATAAGTCTCCATGCCTAATTTCTACAATATCATCAACATTGTTGTTTGATATGTTATTTTTAGCAACTTCTACACTAGTCATATCTAAATCTATACCAATTACCTGTTTTGCTCCTAGCTTAGCAGCAATTATGCTCAAAATTCCACTGCCACACCCTACATCAAATACTTTCTTCCCTTTTACGCTAAATTTCTCAAGGGCTTGTGCGCACATATATGTTGTCTCATGGGTGCCAGTTCCAAAAGCCATCCCTGGATCTAACTCTATAACAATATCATCATCCTTTGGTATATAATCCTCCCAAGTTGGTTTTATTATAATATTTTCTCCGATTCTCATTGTATTAAAAAACGCCTTCCAGTTATCTTTCCATTCATTTTCATCTACTACATTTATTGATAATAAACCAATATGATCATTTACTACTTTATCATTTAAAGTATTTTTTATAAAATCTATATCATCTGCCTCAGAAAAATATGCTTTAATCGTTATATCATCACTATTTATTACCCGCAAAGTTTCATCGATAAAATCCCATTTATCTTTTTGTTCAATGATTTCATTTATGGTACCTTCATCTTCAATTTCAAGACCTTTTGCCCCTATATCATATAAAATATATGTAACTAAATCTTCATTTTCTCTATTAGTTTTAACTAAAAATTCATACCATTTCATGCTAACACTCCTACCAAGCTATTTGTTTAAATACATTATACCTTAAATATCTAAAATTTTCTACATATGAAACAACAACCACAAATGTGGTTGTTAGTGAAAAACATCTTTAACTTTATCAAAAAATTTCTTTTTTGTAGGAACACTGTATTTTTCACCTAACTCCTTAGATAAATCGAGTAGCATTTTCTTTTGCTTCTCATTTAAGTTAGTAGGAATTACAATCTCAACCGTAAAATACAAATCTCCTCTTCCGGTACCCCTAACATTTGGTACACCTTTATTTTTTAATTTAAATCTAGAATGAGATTTAGTTCCTTCGGGTAAGCTGTAACTTTCATTACCCTCTAATGTAGGTATCTCTATCTCAGCTCCTAAAGTAGCTTCTGTAAATGTTATTGGTACGGTCACAAATAAGTCATTTCCTTCTCTTTTGAATAATGGATCCTCTTTCACTGAAATATAAATATATAAATCACCTCTTGGAGCTCCTTTTTCTCCAATATTTCCTTCTCCTTTTAGGGTAATTACATTTCCGTTATCTACACCAGCTGGTATGTCTATCGTTATTTTTTTCGATTTTAGCTCTTTTCCCGTTCCATGACAATGTTCACATTTTTCTTCAATTATTTCTCCGCTTCCATTGCATTCGTCACATGGCATGACTCTTACAAATCTTCCAAATGGTGTTTGCTGATTATATCTCAATTCACCGGTTCCTTTACATTTGCTGCAAGTAGTTTTACTCGTTCCTGGTTTTGCACCTGTACCGTTACATGTACCACATTCTTCCATTCTTTTTACTGAAATTTCTTTTTTTACACCAAAAACAGCTTCTCTAAATTCCAATTTTAAATCATATCTTAAGTCCGTACCTCTCTCTGGTCCTCTCTTATTATTATTGAAACCTCTCGAAAATCCGCCTCCAAAAATATCAAATAAATCATCAAATATATCTCCAAATCCGCCAAAATTAGCTCCTTGTTGATTTACTCCGTCATGACCATATCTATCATATCTAGCTCTTTTTTCTTCATCGCTTAATACTTCATAAGCTTCATTTACTTCTTTGAATTTTTTTTCAGCCTCGCTATCATTTGGATTCAAGTCAGGATGATATTTCTTAGCAAGTCTTCTATATGATTTTTTGATTTCTTCCAGTGAGGCTTCTTTAGTGACTTCTAATATCTCATAGTAATCTCTCACGGTCATACACCAGCTCCTATTCCTATCTTAAAATTTTGAGTCAAAGCTAATGTGCATTAGCTTTGACTCTTCTATTTTAATTAGTCTTCGTCAACAACTTCATAATCTGCATCTTCTACATCATCAGATTTGTTGCCTTCATTTGTTCCACTTTGTTGATATTGAACATTTTCATATAATTTTTGTGAAATTGCTTGGAATTCATTTGTCAATTCTTCAGTCTTATTCTTGATGTCTTCAATATCATCGCCCTCTAAAGCTTTCTTCAATGAATCCAACTTATCTGTTACTTTCTTCTTTTCATCATCTGATATTTTCCCTTCAAGGTCTTTCAATATCTTTTCAGTTTGATAAACCATTGAATCTGCATTATTTCTTATTTCTATTCTCTCTTTTTTCTTTCTATCTTCTTCAGCAAATCTCTCTGCTTCTTTGATTTTCTTTTGTATTTCTTCTTCGCTTAAATTAGTAGAAGAAGTAATTGTGATCTTTTGCTCTTTCCCTGTACCTAAGTCTTTTGCACTTACATTTACTATTCCGTTTGCATCTATGTCAAAAGTAACTTCTATTTGAGGTACTCCTCTTGGAGCAGGTGGTATACCTGTCAATTGGAATCTGCCCAAAGTTGTGTTGTCACTGGCCATTTGTCTTTCACCTTGTACTACATGAATATCTACTGAAGTTTGATTATCTGAAGCAGTTGTGAATATTTGAGATTTTCTAGTTGGTATAGTAGTATTTCTCTCAATTAATTTTGTTGTTACTCCACCTAATGTTTCAATTCCCAATGACAATGGTGTAACATCTAGTAATAGTAAATCTTTAACTTCACCACTTAATATACCGCCTTGAATAGCTGCACCTATTGCAACACATTCATCAGGATTTATATCCTTTTGTGGTTCTCTTCCAATTATTTTTTTAACAGCTTCTTGTACAGCAGGAACCCTTGTAGAGCCACCTACCAAAAGCACTTTTTCTATCTCGCTTGCTTCCAATCCTGCGTCTTTAAGTGCTTGTCTTACAGGTTCTATAGTCATTTCAACTAAATCAGCAATTAATTCTTCAAATTTTGCTCTTGTTATATCCATGTTTAGATGTAATGGTCCTTCACTAGTTGCTGTAATAAATGGTAGGTTGATATTCGTTGATTTAGTTGTAGACAATTCCTTCTTAGCTTTCTCTGCAGCTTCTTTTAGTCTTTGCAAAGCCATTTTATCTTTTCTTAAATCTATTCCATGTTCTTTTTTGAATTGTTCTGCAATATAGTCAACTAATCTATTGTCAAAGTCATCTCCGCCTAATCTATTGTTTCCTCTAGTAGCTAATACTTCGAATACTCCATCGCCTACTTCAAGTATTGATATGTCGAAAGTTCCTCCACCTAAGTCATAAACCATTATCTTGTGTTGGCCATGTTCTTTATCCAGCCCATATGCTAATGCTGCAGCTGTAGGTTCATTTATTATTCTCTTTACATTCAACCCAGCTATTTTACCTGCATCTTTAGTTGCTTGTCTTTGGCTGTCTGTGAAATATGCTGGAACTGTTATAACCGCTTCAGTTATTGTTTCTCCAAGATAATTTTCAGCATCAGTTTTTAATTTTTGTAATATCATAGCTGAAATTTCTTCAGGAGTATACTCTTTTCCATCTATCTTAACTTTGTAATCTGTTCCCATATGTCTTTTAATTGACTGTATTGTCCTATCTGGATTTGTGATTGCTTGCCTTTTTGCAGTTTCTCCTACTAATCTTTCTCCATCTTTTGTAAATGCCACTACAGATGGTGTAGTTCTATTCCCTTCTGAATTAGGGATTATTATTGGTTCTCCACCTTCCATTACTGCTACGGCAGAGTTAGTTGTACCTAAGTCAATTCCTATTATCTTACTCATAATATCTCCTCCTTTATTTTGATACTATTACCATAGATGGTCTAACTACCTTATCTTCCATTAAATACCCTTTTTGATAAACTTCTACCACAGTTCCTGCTTCTTCTTGAGCATCCACTGTTGAAATTGCATAGTGAATATTTGGATCGAATTTTTCTCCTAAAGCTTTTATTTCTTTTATATTGTATTTTTCTAATAAATCATAAAGCTGGTCTTTTATCATTTCTACTCCCTTATAAAAACTATCTTCTTTATTTGCAGCAGCATCAAGTGCTCTTTCAAAATTATCTATTATAGGGAGTAAATCCGTAATGACTGTTTGAATTCCGAAATTTATTGATTCTTCTTTCTCTTTTTCTGATCTTTTTTTATAATTCAAAAAATCTGCTTGTAATCTTGTTATTTTATTGTTTAAATCATTTATTTCTTCTTCTTTTTGAGCTAGTAGCTCTTTTGTTTTATTTATGTCGTCTACCTCCTTAGAATCATCTTCGTATTTCGGTTCATTATCAGAGTAAACATCGTCTGTATCAGTTTTCTGATCTTCATATTTTATTGTTTTATTATCATCGGCCATCATTATCACCTCTCATTGCAATTAAAATAATCATTTAATATGTCAGTAATGCTTTCTGAAAATACCCAAATCGTCTTTATTAATTCAATATAATTCATCCTTTTAGGGCCAATAATCCCAATTTTACCAATGATCTCTCCTTCAGTATTATAAGTTGCAGTGATAATGCTTAAATCTTTCATACAATCATCACTATTTTCTTCTCCAATTTTTACATCAATTTCTTCTAATTTGTTGTTAGTAAGTGCAAAAATAAGCTTATCCTCATTTTCTAAAACTGATAAGACCTCTTTTGCTTTATCAATATCCCTATATTCTGGAAATCCCAATATATTTGTTATCCCATCAGCATATACTTTCATGTCTTCTACGTCCTCAACAAAACCAGAAAGTATAGGTATTAATCTCTTTAAGTCGTTCTTATACTCAAAATAATCATCTAATATCCCATTGCTGATGTCATTTGCTAATTCTGAAAATGTCTTGTTTTTTAATTTCTTGGTAAGATAATTGCTTATATAAATAAGATTATCTTCGGATATTTTATTTTCTAAGTTTATTATCGACTTTTTGATTAGTCCTGCTTCATTAACCATAATTGCAAGTATCTGATTTTGCTCCATTGGCAACAATTGTATATGTTTTATCTTGGTTTCTTTGATTTGAGGTGATAGCGCCACAGCAGTGTATTTAGTCAGTTGAGCAAGAATTTTAGCCAAATCCTCTATGAGCTGGTCTATTTCCTTATACTCTTGTTTTATATATCTCTTAATTTGTTCTTTTCTGCTCTTGTCAATTTCTATTATGCTGTTTTTAAAAAAGTTATCAACATAAAACCTATACGCTTTATCCGAAGGGATTCTCCCAGAAGAAGTATGTGTTTTATTGAGATACCCTAAATCTTCTAAATCTGACATCTCATTTCTTATCGTTGCAGAACTTACCCCTAAATCATAAAATTTCGTAATCGTTCTAGATCCAATAGGCTCTCCTGTAACTATATAGCTATCTATAACCGCTAATAGGACTTTCAATTTCCTTTCATCCAACATATGATCACCTCTATCCTTTGGATGATTGTTAGCACTCTACCTTATTGAGTGCTAATTCTATATATAAACTACCATCTAATTCAAATTTTGTCAAGTATTTTTATGTTAAATATATAAATATTCTATGATAATGTCATATTAAATTTAATCTGATAAAATGTCAGTA
>DAONLG010000014.1:0-22014 GCA_035406565.1 Soehngenia sp. | reverse complement strand
GCCCCTTCAACAAATCTTGTTTGATCTGTATCTTCTATTCTCAAGATAAATTTCCCATTGTTTTTCTTTGCAAATAAATAATTGTACAATGCAGTTCTCAAACCACCTATATGAAGATAACCTGTAGGGCTTGGTGCAAACCTAACTCTAACATTATTCATTTTTTTCCTCCTCGATTATTTACTTAAAATCAAATCCTTCTTCTTTAAATGCTAATAATATTCTATCATAAATATCTTCTGCTTTTAACTCTTCTTTTTCACTTGATTTTCTCAATGAAAATTCTACGATCCCATCAGAAGCAAGCTTACCTACTGTTATTCTTGCTGGAATGCCTATTAGATCACGATCATTGAATTTTACACCAGCACTTTCATTTCTATCATCAAGCAGCACTTCAATCCCTTTGTTTTTCAATTCATTGTAAAGTCTTTCACCCAAAGCAATTTGTTCTTCTTTTTTAGTATTCACTACAGTTATTATCACATGATATGGTGCAACTACAAATGGCCATATGATACCTTTTTCATCGTGATACTGTTCAACAATTGCAGCGACAGATCTCGACACTCCCACTCCATAGCTTCCCATTACAAATTCTCTTTCTTTTCCATTTTCATCAAGAAATGTTGCATTTAAACTCTTAGAGTATTTAGTCCCAAGTTGAAATATATTCCCCACTTCAATTCCCCTGTCAATATAGAGTTTATTACCGCAATTAGGGCAAATATCTCCTTCTTCAACTAACAACAGATCTTCAACAACCTCTGCTTGAAAATCTCTGCCATAGTTTACATTTTTCAAGTGATAATCTGTTTCATTTGCACCCACTACAATGTTTCTCATTTTAGTTATTCTTTCATCAACAATGAGCCTAGCTCCTTTGAGGCCGATAGGTCCTGTAAAACCTTTATCTGCCCTGGTTATCTCTTTAATTGTTTCTTCATCAGCCATCTCAAGTTCATGTTCGGCAATTTTTAAATAATTAATTAACTTTGTCTCATTTAATTCTCTATTTCCAGGTATCAGCACTACGATTGGTTTGCCAGCTGCTTTGAGAATAATTGCCTTTCCAAATTTTTTCTCTTCAATTTTTAAGAAATTTGTTAGATCTTCTATCGTTTTAATTCCTGGAGTATATATTTTTTCAATATCTAAAAGATTTTCATCATCTTCAATGTCTATAACTACATCAGCTTTCTCATCTGTTGCAGCATAATCACAAGCTTTGCAATATGCAATTCTCCCTTCTCCTACATCACTCATAGCCATAAACTCATGAGAAACTTTTCCACCCATTGCGCCAGTGTCGCCTTGCACTACTTTATAGTTCAATTTTAGCCTTGTAAATATAGCATCATAAGCATCCCACATTTTTTGATAAGATAATTTCATTCCTTCTTCATCAACATCAAAACTATACGCATCTTTCATTATAAACTCTCTTGCCCTGATTACTCCAAATCTTGGCCTTTTTTCATCTCTGTATTTAGTTTGAATTTGATAAATGATCAAAGGGAGTTGCTTATAAGAATTTACCTCATCTTTTATCAGATTAGTAAAATATTCCTCATGCGTAGGCCCTAAACAGAATTCCCTGTCATTTCTATCCCTTAATTTAAACATTTCAGGGCCAAAATTGTCCCATCTTCCTGATTTTTCCCATAGTTCTTTAGGTTGAATTGCAGACATCAAGAGTTCTTGGGCTCCTTGATTATCCATTTCTTCCCGTACGATATTTTCGATTTTCCTAATTGTCCTATACCCTAATGGTAGATATGAATAAACACCACTTACTAATTTTCTTATCATACCTGCTCTTAATAAAAGCTGATGACTTGGTATTTCAGCTTCGGCAGGCACTTGCCTTAAAGTTGGCATATAAAGGTTTGACATTTTCATCGCTTAATTCCTCCTTTTAAACTAAATAAAAAGACCTTTCATCTTTTAAAAAAGAGACGAAAGGCCAAATCCGCGGTACCACTCTTGTTAATCCAATCAAATAATCGGATTCACTCATAGGCTATAACGAGCCAAACGTTTATGCTTTCGCTAAATGCTCTAGGTTGGGTTCACCAATTATCAGGCAAGAAACTTCTCAGCTTTAAGTTCCCTCTCTTTATGCCATAATTGACTACTATTCCCTCTCATCGCTACTAATTTTATAGTCTATACAAAAATTTTTTTATTGTCAATATTTTTTTCTAACAGACATACACAATAGCTTGTCATTCCTTCTTCTCTGCCTTCAAATCCCAATTTTTCAGTAGTTGTAGCTTTGACACTAACATTTTCTATTTCAGTATTTAAAACCTTTGCGATGTTTTCTCTCATTTGCTGGATGTACGGCGATAGTTTTGGGTTTTGAGCTGCAACAACTGCATCTATATTCCCAATCTTATAACCATTATCTGACATCATGTCATATACTTTTCTCAATAGTATCATGCTTGAAATATCTTTATAAGTCATGTCTGTATCAGGGAAGTGTTTGCCAATATCACCTAGCGCCAATGCTCCTAGTATGGCATCCATGATACTATGAATGAGAACATCTGCATCAGAGTGGCCTAATAATCCTTTTTCATGAGGAATTCTAACCCCTCCAAGCACTAAATCCCTATGTTCGTTGAACTGGTGAACATCCATTCCAAAGCCTATTCTCATAGAGCACCTCCAAATTCATCACTATTTACATTTAGATTCATGTTTTTAAAAATAGACTCAGCTATTATTAAATCATCAGGAGTAGTTATTTTTATATTGTCATAACTTCCCATTAGCATTTTTACAGGGTGACCGTATTTTTCTACTAGAGAGCTATCATCAGTGGCTACTATACCTTCTAGGCTTGCATATTCATAACCCTTTTTTAATATATCAGTTTTAAAGCACTGTGGTGTCTGTGCAGCCCAAAGCAAAGCTCTATTAGGAGTATGATGTACTTGATTGTTAGCATCTACTACTTTTATAGTATCTTTAACTGGCACTCCTATGACACATGCTCCGAATTCAATCGCTCCATTGATACCTTTTAGTATCAATTCTTCCCTTAAAAATGGTCTCGCACCATCATGCGTTAACACTATATCTGATTTATCACTCAATGCCAATATTCCATTGTAAATAGAGTCTTGTCTTTCTTTACCACCTTTTACTATATTGGTGACTTTAGTAAACCCATATTTTTTAATGATCTCTTTCTTACAGTATTCTATCTCAGTAGCTCTGGCAACTACTATTATCTCGTCAATGAATTTTGATTTATCGAACTTTTCTATTGTATGTGCTAAAATTGGTTTGTTGTCAATCAATATAAATTGTTTATTTATTCCACTTCCCATTCTATTGCTCATGCCTGCAGAAGCTATAATTACCGACACAAAATTCCCTTTATACATTATCTCACCTCTATATTATCCTTTTGGTTTTGCAAAAATCATTCTGCCCGCTGAGGTTTGAAGTACAGATGTAACTATGACATCAATGTTTTCTCCTATGTATTTTCTACCGGATTCAATTACAATCATAGTTCCATCGTCCAAATATGCTAGCCCTTGGCCAGCTTCTTTTCCATCTCTTATTACTTGAACTGTCATCTCTTCACCTGGTAATACAACTGGTTTTAATGCATTTGCTAAATCGTTTATATTCAATACTTCTATTCTTTGTACTTCAGCGACTTTGTTTAAGTTATAATCGTTAGTTATTATTTTGCCCTTTAGCATTTGAGTTAATTTTAATAATTTAGAATCTACTTCTGCTATGTCCTCAAATTTTTTATCGTGAATTATTATTTCTGTATCCAATTCGTTTTGAATTCTATTTAAAATATCAAGTCCTCTTCTGCCGCGATTTCTCTTTAGTGCATCAGATGAATCAGCTATATGCTGAAGTTCTTCTAATACAAATTCAGGGATTACTAAAGGTCCTTCTATAAACCCAGTTTTTACTATATCAGCGATTCTGCCATCTATAATCACACTAGTATCGAGTATCTTAGGTGTTGGTTTTGTTGACTTAGATTTATCTTTAGCGCTTTTTCTAATATTCTCACTGTCTTGTGAGATATTTTTAAGACTTGCATTTATGTCATCTATTTTTTTAGCCGGAATTCTAACTCCTAAGTACCCAAAAAAAATATACAGCAACACCGATCCAGCAAGACCTATGTATGGTATTTTTATCATGTACAAAGGCTGACTCAATAAATATGCAATTAACAATCCTATTATTAAACCTATTGCACTAAATGCAATGCTCTGGATTGTAAACTTTTGAAGTTCATTTTCAATTCTCTTTGCTAAATACTGAGCTAACTCGATGAATTTAGGAGCTAAAAAATAAAATATAATTCCGTTAATAATGATAAAAGTAATAATTGCAATAATTTCATTAGTTCCAGTAAATCCTATTAAATCCAAATTATCCAACAAACTGTAAATAAAAAATCCCAGTGCCATTCCTATAGATGTGATGATAGCTTTAACCGTTTTTTCTACCATCCTACCACCTCCTCATCTTAAAAGTATTATACTTTTAATTTCCTCAACTTTCCAGTTATTTTTAAATTTCTTCATTAAAAATAGCTTCATCCACTAATTTCTCGATCTCAGCAACTGACAAATTAGAAGCGAGCACAAGTTCAGAATAAAGTATTTTTTTTGCATCATTTAACATTTTTCTCTCGCCTGTTGAAAGTCCTTTTTCTTTATCTAAAAGGCTTAGGTTTCTAACAACTTCAGCTATTTGATTGATATCTCCCGTCTTAATCAAATCAAGATTTGAACGATACCTTCTATTCCAGTTATCAGGCATCTTAGATTTCTTATCCTTTAATATTTCAAAGACATCTCTCACTTCTTCCTCTGTTATTATATCTCTTACGCCAACTTCTTCAATATTTTCAACTGGCACCATCACCTTCATGTCTCCTATTGGCATTCTCAATATAAAATACTCTCTTCTTTCTCCCAACACTTCCTTTATTTCCAAATCCTCTATGACTCCAGCTCCATGCATTGGGTACACAATTTTATCGCCAATTCTAAACATTTACTTTCCTCCTTAAATAAAGTTTACTATTTAATTATAAACTAATCTAAAGATAATGTAAAGTTTATATGTTATCATATCTTTATATCAGTAGTCAATTATTTTTTTTAGTTCTTTGAAATCTCGTTAATTGCAAGAAAATTTAAAATTTTATTTACATAATATTTGACAAACCACAATATGTTTTTTTATAATAGAAATAAGAAAGGGTGATTTTATGGAAACAATCGAACAAAATAATATAATAGATGAATTACAAGCTTTATCTAGTGAAGTGTCTATACGTCATAAAAGCATATTAGATATAATGACAAAGCTAGATGAATATAATGCAAGAATTAATAGAGCCGTTGTAAAATCTGTCACAAATTGTGGATGTATTGAGATATCAGCTAAAAAACAAGATTTTGATTCTGATACATTAGAAGAGCTAGCACAAAAATTAGATACTCATGTCAGAGGAAATATATGTAACGTGTGCAAAGAAAAATTAGAAGAAGAAATTGGATCGTATGTATTTTTCTTGAGTTCTTTAGCTGAAACACTTGGTTTTAATCTTTCTGATACGATTAAAAAAGAATTAGAAAGAGATAGAATACTAGGTATATATACAATGAAATAAATAGTGGGGGTAACCCCACTATTTAAAAAAATCATTCAGCACATCTTTTAATGATTTTCTCTTTATTATATTTAGGCTGCTAAACTTAGTATGCAATCGCACTTCATCTGCTATATAAGCTTTTTTTATGCCCATTCTCTCCGCCTCTCTAAGCCTAGGCTCTAAGGATGGTATTTTTTTTAGTTCTCCTGTTAGGCCCACATCAGCTAGAAAAACTGTATCTGTGTTAATTGTGATATCGTAGCATGAAGAAGCTATGCTAATAATTGTTGCTAAATTTGAAGCTTGGTCTTTTAATTTTATACCTCCTGTTGTCTTTATGACGACATTTTTATCGTATAAATTTATTGCTCCTCGCTGTTCTAGTATTGATATCAAAGTGTTTAAATGATCTCTTTTTAAAGTATCACTTATTCTAGATGGATATGGAGTAAATGAGTGAGATACCAAAGACTCAATTTCCAAAATAATAGGCCTTGTACCTTCCTTCACAACAGTCAGCGCACTGCCAGATACATTGTCATTCTCGCTTCTTTTTGTCATGAAAAACTCGCTTGGATTATCAATTGACATCATGCCCTTTTCTGTCATGCTAAAAAACCCAATTTCTCCTGTCGATCCATATCTGTTTTTTGTTGATATCAAACTCCTTAATTCTTCTCCAGACTCTCCTTCTATCATTAAAACACAATCAACCAAGTGCTCCAGTGCTCTTACTCCTGCTAATTCATCTTCTTTGGTCATCTGCCCTACAATAAAAACCACTCGTGGGTTATTGCTTTCTTTTGCCAACTTCACTAATTCATAAGCACACCCCATTGTTTGAGTAGGTGAACCAGCTCTTGAAGGTAGTGCATCTTCTGTAGTGAACGTCTGAATGCTGTCGACAATCACAAATTGAGCATCTAACTTGTTGACAGTTTCTACTACTTTATCAAGGCGATTATCCGAAAGTACAAATAAATTTTCATTTATATTTTCTAAAATCCTCAATGCCCTAGATTTTATTTGAGAACTCGATTCTTCTCCAGAAGCATATAAGACTTTTAACCCTTGTGATGCTAATATATTTGCTACTTGCAATAATAGAGTTGATTTTCCTGCACCAGGCTTTGCGGTGAGTATAGTCACTGAATCTCTGACTATCCCACCGCCCATTACTCTATCAAATTCGCTTATATTGGTCTTTATTCTTTCACTATTTGTAGCATCGACATCAATGAGTTTTGTCGGTATACTTTCAAGCTTGTGCTTGTCATCTTTCAAGACTTCTGTTTGAACAATTTCCATAGTTCCAAACTCATTGCACTGTGGGCATTTGCCTAAAAACCCTACCATTTCATAACCGCAGCTCTTACATCTATACACATTCGATCTTTTAGGCACTTAACTTTCCTCCAAATTATTGTTTTAATGCTGTCTTTTTGAAAACTAAATTCTCACCATCATAATCTATTTCGACTTCATCATCTATATGAATATTGCCTTTCAATATTTCTTCAGCGAGTCTGTCTTCTATCATTTTTCTTATAGTTCTTTCAAGTGGTCTAGCTCCAAATACAGAATCAAAGCCTTGTTCTGCAATGTATTTCTTCGTATCTTCTGATATTTTTACCTTCACACCTAATTTCCCTAATCGTTCTTCAAGTTCTTTAACCATCAAATCGACTATTTCAAAAATTTGTTCTTCTTCAAGCCCGTGGAAAACAATTACTTCATCTATTCTGTTTAAAAATTCTGGTCTAAATGTTCGTTTTAACTCCTCAGTTATTATTTCTTTCATCTTTTCATATTCTTTTTTATCTGATTCTTCTCCAGTTGAAAAGCCAAGAATATTTTGTTTCTTAATAGACGTTGCACCTACATTAGACGTCATGATGATGACAGTGTTTTTAAAATCTACTGTTCTCCCTTTAGAGTCAGTAAGTCTTCCTTCATCAAGAATTTGTAAAAGCATATTAAATACATCTGGGTGAGCTTTTTCAATCTCATCAAACAAAACCACTGAATAAGGTTTTCTTCTAACGGCTTCAGTAAGTTGGCCTCCTTCTTCGTATCCTACATATCCAGGAGGGGAACCAACAAGTCTTGAAACTGAGTGCTTTTCCATATATTCACTCATATCTATCCTTATCATAGCGTCTTCGTCACCAAACAGTGCTTTCGCTAAAGCTTTTGCTAGATAAGTTTTTCCCACACCTGTAGGGCCAACAAATATGAAACTACCAATTGGTTTGTTAGGATCTTTTAACCCCACTCTAGCTCTTCTCACTGCTCTTGAAACAGCTTCTACTGCTTGGTCTTGTCCTACTACTTTCTTGTGAAGTTCTTTTTCTAAGTTTAACAATCTTTCACTTTCCTCAGTAGTCATATTTGTTACTGGAACTCCTGTCCATTGGGATACAATCTCTGCTATCTCATTATATCCAACAACCAAATTGGTTTCGTGTCTCTTTTTCTCCCATTGAATCTTCTTACTTTCCATTTCTTCTTTTATCGACTTTTCTTCGTCTCTTATCCTTGCAGCCTTTTCAAAATTCTGAGTATTGATAGCTTCTTCTTTCTCATGTTGTAATTCTTCAAGCCTATCTTCCAATGTTTTTAGTTCCAATGGAGCAACATAGTTATTGACTCTTAATTTAGATGCTGCCTCGTCAATCAAGTCAATAGCTTTATCAGGTAAAAATCTGTCTGTAATATATCTATGAGATAGTTCTGCTGCTGCTTTAATAGCCTCATCGGTAATTTTTACACCGTGATGAGCTTCGTATCTATCTCTTAATCCCTGAAGTATTTTTATCGTATCTTCTACGCTTGGTTCTTCTACCATAATAGGTTGTAATCTTCTTTCAAGTGCTGAATCTTTCTCAATATATTTCCTATATTCATCAATTGTTGTAGCACCAATTATTTGAAGTTCCCCTCTCGCAAGAGTTGGCTTTAATATATTTGATGCATCAATTGCTCCTTCAGCAGCTCCTGCTCCGACAATTGTATGAAGTTCGTCTATAAATAGAATCACATCTCCAGCTTCTTTTAACTCTTTCATGACAGCTTTTAGCCTTTCCTCAAATTCCCCTCTGTATTTTGCCCCAGCAATTAGTCCGGGTAAATCTAAAGTCAATATCCTCTTATCTTTTATCACATCTGGTACATTTCCCTCAACTATCTTTTGAGCTAAACCTTCAATTATTGCAGTCTTCCCAACTCCAGGTTCACCTATTAGTACAGGATTGTTTTTAGTTCTTCTGCTTAAAACTTGAATTACTCTTTCTATTTCCTTAGACCTGCCTATTACAGGGTCTATTTCGCCGTTTTCTGCCATCTTATTTAAGTCAACGGTGTATTTTTCAAGATTTGGTGTTTCTTTCTCTTCTTCAGTACCTTTATTGTAATTAGCAGGATCTGTTATCTTCGCCACGATCCTTTGAGCTAATTTTTGGGGTTCTACACCTAGTCTTTTCAAAATAGTAGTTGCTATCCCTTCGCCTTCAACTATTAAAGCTAGTAATATATGCTCAGTCCCAACATAATTATGTCCTAAATTTCTAGCTTCTTGAAAAGACAGTTCAAATACTCGCTTTGTCCTTGGTGTATAGCCTAAAACTTCTGAGCCTTCTTCTCCCATTCCTACTATTGTGTATACTTCAGTTCTAATTTTATCTAAAGTAACCCCAAATTCTTTTAAAGTGCTAGCAGCAAGACCTTGGTCTTCTGCCATTAATCCTAACAATAAATGCTCAGTACCTATATAATTATGATTAAATTTCTTAGCTTCTTCTTGTGCTAATAATATCGCTTTTTGTGCACTTTCAGTAAATCTACCATTCATTCCCATATGAGAACCTCCTCATTTAAAATATTCTCTTATAATATTAGCTCTTAATACATCTCTTTGTGTTCTATCCATAGCTTTATTTGATCTATATTGAATATTGCCTGGTTTTATATCTAGCATTAATTCGATGAGATTTTTATATCCTTCACCTTCAATCAATCCAAGATCTGCTCCAAGTTTTACAATGGATATTTGTTCCATTGCCTCATTAGATGTGATCATTCTTGCATTTTGTAGAATTCCAATTGCTCTATAAACTTTATCTTCAAGCTCAATTCTTCTATTTTCAAATATGAAATTTCTAGTGTTTTGTTCTCTATTTCTTATCTCTGTCGTTATTTCATCTATTTTTTTAATTATCTCCGTCTCTGTTTCCCCTAATGTCAATTGATTTGATACTTGATATAAGTGCCCTACAGCTTCTGTCCCTTCCCCATATATTCCTCTTATGGTTAAACCAATTCTCTTTAAAGCATCCATTAGACCCATGATATATCCTGTCATAGTCATTGCTGGCAAGTGAAGCATGACAGATGCTCTTAATCCAGTTCCTACATTTGTAGGACAAGATGTTAAATATCCATATTCAGGATGAAATGCGTAGTCTAATTTTGACTCCAGACTATCATCTATTTGTTCGCATTCTTCCCATGCCTCATTAAGCCTTAACCCCGGAAACAGTGTTTGCAATCTCAGATGATCTTCTTCATTGATCATTATTGTAGCTTTTTCATCATCTCTAAGATAAAAAGCACTCTTACCTGTTTGTTCAACCAACCCCGGGCTGATTAAATGATTTTCCATAAATCTCATTCTTTCCCGAACTTCTAATTGCTCAAGACTATAAAATTTATAATCCCCATCTGGAAAAATTTCTTCTACTGCTTCTTGTATTTTCTTTAGAGTATTTTCTGCCTCTTCTTTAGAAGAATATATTGGGAAAGTATCATTTTTTAAATTTCTAGCAAGTCTTATCCTTGAACTTATAACTACAGGATCTTTCTCGTTATCTTTAATCCATTTTGTCATCTTTATCACTCCTGTTAGCAAGCTCCAATTTATTCTTTAATTCTTTTATTTCATCTCTCAAAAGAGCCGCTTTTTCATACTCTTCATTTTTTACAGCCCTGTCAAGTTCAGCTGTAAGTTTTTCTATGTCCATTTCCATTTTTAATAATGGATATGCTCTTTTTGGCATTTTCCCATTGTGTTTAGTATGCCCATGTATACCCTTAATTATATTTTTTAAATCATCACCAAATGCATCATAACATTCTGAGCATCCAAGTTTACCAGTAGATCTAAATTTTTCATAACTTAAGCCGCAGTTAGGGCATGTTACATCAGAATTTGAGTAGATGCTACTAAATAATTTATGAAGAGGAAATTTATTGATTAAATCCTCTTTATATCCAGCAGCGCAAATCTCACACAGATGGTGCTCTGTAACTACTCCATTTATTACAGATTTATAGTGTATTTTGGCTTCTCTCTTATTACATGATTCGCAAATCATATTATCCCTCTATTCTACAAGTATTAGTATTATGTTTTTCAATATATTAGCTCTTAGCCTGTTTCTATCCTCTATCTCAGTTCCGAAAGCTCTATCACTTATGGCAGCTTTGATTATATTCGCTTCTTTTTTTGAAACAAGCCCTTCTTCATAAAATGTTTCAATTATGTCAATTGCTTTGGCTTCTGTTATCGAATCCCCTATCAAATCATTTATTATATGCTCAAAGTCAAAGCCATTGTTCTCATTTAAATCAACCTTTACTATTTTTATATACCCACCGCCACCTCTTTTACTCTCTATATAGTAACCTTTATACGGAGTAAATCTAGTGCTCAATACGTAATTAATTTGAGATGGGGCGCAATCAAAATAGTTTGCTAACTCATTTCTTTGAATTTCCACAACGCCATTCATCTCATCTATTAAATTTTTTATAAATTCTTCTATAAGATTACTTAAACCAGCCATGGTATTCACCTCCTGACTTTGACTATCTTTGTCTTTTAAGACTAAAAATTAAGCCTTTCGGCTTAATTAATATTCTCTAACTTTATTGTAATCTGAATCAGCTTTGAGCATTGAAACTTTTAACCTCTTGTTTACATATGCACTGTCATATGTAGTATCAACTATTTGCCACTTTCCATCTAGATAAACTTCATTCCAAGCATGATAATTTTTTAAATCATTTTTATAGCCTTTTACAAGTTTGCAAGGAATGCCTTCAGATCTTAAAATGCCTGCAAATAGAGCTGAATAATCATAGCATATTCCCTTTTTATCCTTGATGATCGTATTTAAATTAGGAACATAATCATCAGGTAAATTTTTAATCTTTAATTTATCATATTTTATATTGCTAACTATATAATCATAAACTGCTTTCACTTTTTCTTCATCAGTGTTTTTATCTTTTATTATATCTTTAGCTAAAGCTAGAAGTTCTTCATTGTTTTCCCAAAGAACAGGTTGTGAAGAGGATAGGTATACATCTTGTGGCTCTTCGGAAATATTTAAGTATTTTTTGTCAACAACGCTGTATCTATTCCCCTCAATATTTCTTAATAGTTTAACTTCATAAGTTCCTTTACCAAATTGAATTGGCAGGTATTCAACGTCATTTCCTATGCTATAGTAATATTTGTTATTACCATACTGAACCATCAATCTCATGCCTTTTCCATATTCAGTAGATTCGACTTTTATTCGATTTTCTAAAACCGTTAAGCTAAAATCAGAACTCGCTGAAACCACCCCATGAAAATTGAACATAATGAGTAGGCACAAAAATAAACAAACGAGTTTTTTTGACACAGTAAACTCTCCTTTCGGTAGCTGGCTGCCTTTTGAGGCCCTATAGCTTTGCGTCCCTATCTTTCAATAGGTTTGCCTTTATCGTTTGACAGTTTACAAAACAAAAACCCTTTTGTAATTGTCACTGTAATTATACCACATAATCTCAAATTAAATCAATTATTTTTATTGAGCCCAATATAACAAAAAAGGTGGAAATTCCACCTTTAATGATTTTCTTTTTCTTTTTTTGCCTTCTCAATTATTTTTTCTGCTATCATAGGAGGTACTTCTTCATATCTTACAAATTCCATTGTGAAACTTCCTCTCGCTTGAGTCATAGCTCTTAAATCAATGGCGTATTCGAACATTTCAGCATGAGGTGCTTCGGCAACTATTTTTTGGCTTCCATCAGGTAACTGTTCCATTCCCAAAATCCTGCCTCTTCTCTTGTTCATATCCCCCATTACATCTCCCATGTATTCTTCTGGGATTACTATTTCTACTCTAACTATAGGTTCTAGCAGCACAGGTTTTGCAGCTTCCATGCCTTTCTTAAACGCTAATGAAGCAGCTATTTTAAATGCCATTTCATTCGAGTCAACTTCATGATAAGATCCATCAAACAATACAGCTTTGACATTTACCACTGGATAGCCAGCTAATACTCCATGTTCCAATGACTCTCTAATTCCCTTTTCAACAGCTGGCCAGAAGTTCCTTGGCACAGAGCCCCCAAATATCTCTTCAGCAAAGACAAATTCTTCTTCACATGGTTCAAACCTGATGTGAACATCACCATATTGCCCAGCTCCGCCCGATTGCTTTTTATGTTTGCCTTGAACTGATGCTGTTCCTTTTATAGTTTCTCTATAAGCAATTTTAGGGCTAGTTAATACGACATCTACTCCAAAATTTTGTTTTAATTTATCCACTATAACAGCTAATTGAACGTTCCCTTGTCCGCCTATTAATAATTGTTTAGTTTCAGAATTTCTCTGTATGACAAATGTAGGATCTTCTTCCATTAATTTTGCTAATGAAGCTGAAATTTTTTCTTCATCACCTTTGTTTTTAGGCTCTATTGCCATAAAAAGTGTTGGTTGAGGATAACTTATTGTTTCGTAAACTATAGGATTATTTTTATCGCATAGTGTGTCCCCTGTTTGAGTATAATTTAATTTTGAAGTTGCTCCTATATCACCTGCTAAAATTTCGGTTGCTTCAATCTGGTTTTTCCCTCTTAAAAAGAATAAACCACCTAGTTTTTCGCTTTTCTCTTTTGTGGAGTTAAATACTTCGGTCTCTTTTGTGATCTTTCCTGATAACACTTTAAAAATCGAGATTTTCCCAACAAATGGGTCTGCAATGGTCTTGAAAACAACAGCAGAGAAAGGTTCATTTACATCAATCTTTCTTACGATCTCCTTGTCGTTCCATTTACCTGTTACACTTTCTAAATCTGCTGGAGAAGGCATGTATTTTATAATTAAATCCATTAAATAGTCTGCTCCTATTGTCTTTTCGGCAGATCCTAATATAAGTGGTACCAAATCTGTTGATTTAACAGCTAACTTTATTCCTTTCTCTATTTCTTCTGGTGTGAAATCGCCACCATCAAAATATTTTTCCATTAAAGCTTCATCTGTCTCAGCTATTATCTCTTTTATTTTTTCTTTAATTTCTTCTATTCTTTGCATTTGATCATCTGTCAGTTCTACTTCTTTTCTAGTTTTGCCAGAGTATTCATATGCTTTCTCATCAACTACACTGACAAATCCTTTGAAGTTTTCAGCTTCACCAATTGGAAATGCAAAAGGAACAATTTTCCCTCCAAATGTTGATTGTAAATCTTCAACTAATTTGTCAAAATTGATATTTTCTTTATCCATCTTATTTACAAAAATCATCCTAGGAGTCTTGTATTTTTCAACATTCTTCCATGCTTTCTCAGTACCTACTTCTATCCCAGATGATGCATCTACTAGTAATACAGAGCTTTCAGATGCTCTCTTTGCCCCGTACATCTCGCCTATAAAGTCAAAATACCCTGGTGTGTCGAGTACATTTATTTTTATATTATTCCACTCAACTGGAATTACAGAAGTAGCTATTGATACTTTTCTAGCTATTTCTTGTTTATCAAAATCTGACATTGTGTTTCCTTCTGTTACTTTCCCTTGTCTAGTTGTGACCCCTGCTTGAAATAGGAGAGCTTCAGTCAATGTTGTCTTACCATTGCTACTGTGTCCCAATAAAGATACATTTCTAATCCTGTCTGTTGAATACGATTTCAACATGCATTCCCCCTAACTAGAATTTTATTTAAAAGTAAACTACTTTTTAAATCAAACACAAATCAAATAATTCCATGCTTTTAAATTATAACATGAATTTTCTAATTAATCAAAATATAATTTTATGAGTTTTCTAAAAATTATGCATATGAAATCATTTTGAAATATTCCTTATATCTGCCCATATATGGTCTTTGGTTACATCTAATACCGCAAAAGTCTTTTTATAATCGCTTCCTCTTGGAAATGTTGGGCTGCCAGGATTTAAAAACAAAATATCTTCTATTCTATCAATTGAGGCGATGTGTGTATGCCCAAAAAACACTGAATCAGCATCTTCTTTTTTAGCTAAAACCATAAGCTGCTTTAAATCTAATTTAACATTTTCCCTATGTCCATGTACTAGTATCATCCTATGTCCTAGCATTTCTACAACTATTTTGTCAGGGTAACTAGTGTAAAAATCTCCATTGCCTCGCACGATATATTTTTCTCTAATATTTAATCTATTTGCAATTTCTTCACCATCTTCTACGTTGTCCCCAAGAAAAAACAATACATCGAATTTCTCATTTTCTATTGTTTTAATCAATGGTGATATTCTCCTATGCGTATCACTTACTAGAAGTATTTTCATCTTTCTCACCCAATAATTGAATTAGAATTTCTCTTAAGTTTTCAATGGCTTTTCTTCTGTGGCTTATTTCATTTTTCTGTTTACTACCTAATTCTGCAAATGTCCTGTCAAATCCATCTGGTTGAAATATAGGATCATATCCAAACCCATTCTCTCCTCTTATTGTAGTCAACACCTTACCATAGCACCTTCCCGATGCGATATACTCTTTTTTATCCTCTGTGATTAAGCAAATAACAGTTTCGAAATAAGCTCTGCTTTCCTCTCCTTCTAAATTTTTCAGAAGTAACTCTACATTTTTCTTGTCATTGCCGTCTTCGCCCGCATACCTAGATGAATATACTCCTGGCTTGCCATCTAGTTTTTCTACGAACAATCCTGTATCATCAGCCACCACTAAATAGTCAGTGTACTTCGCTATTTCCCTCGCTTTTTTTAGGCTGTTATCTACTAAGGTTTTCCCATCTTCTATTACTTTTAAATCTTCTAATCCTATCTGATCTTTGGATAAAATCTCTATTGGCAAATCACTTAAAATATCTTTAATTTCATTAATTTTGTTCTTGTTATCTGTTGCCAGTACCAATTTTCTCATTATTTATCACCTATATATTTATTTATATCTCCAAATATATTCTTTTCCAGCTCAATGATTTCATTGTTGCCTTTTGTAGCTAAATCTAAAAGCTCATTTAACTCATTTCTGGAAAAAGACTTGTTTTCTCCAGTTCCCTGTATTTCAACAAATTCACATTTACCTGTCATAACCACATTCATGTCGACTAGTGCTTTAAAGTCTTCTTCATAGCATAAATCCAGAACTGGTCCGCTTTCAATTATCCCTACGCTTACAGCTGCTAAATAGTCTTTTACAGGGAACTTTTCTTCCTTATTTTTAAACTGCTTATTCAGTGCATCTACCATGGCGATGTAAGCTCCTGTTATTGAAGCTGTCCTCGTTCCACCATCAGCCTGTATAACATCGCAATCTATCCAAACTGTTCTTTCTCCAAGTTTTTTTAAATCCACTACATTTCTTAAAGATCTGCCTATGAGCCTTTGTATTTCTTGATTTCTGCCATCAATTTTCCCTTTTACTGAATCTCTTACTTTTCTTACCGCTGTACTAGCAGGTATCATAGAATATTCACTTGTTATCCACCCCATGCCACTGTTTTTTAAGAATATGGGCACTTTATCTTCGATCATCGCAGTACAAATTACTTTTGTATTTCCGACTTCAATCAAAACAGATCCAAAGGGGTGCATTAAGTAGTCTCGAGTTATATTTATCTTTCTCATTTCATCATAATTTCTATTATCAATTCTCAATTTTATCTCTCCTCAATATTTAAATAATATCATATGAAAAAAACCTCCAATAAGGAGATTTATTTTTTAGTTACATTAAAGTATCCACCTCTTATAGGGCTTATGTTATTTACTGTTAAAAATGCATCTTTATCGATATTTTCAACGATTTCTCTTAGCTTTCTTAAATCTTTTCTGTTTAGTACAACATTAAATATTTCTCTGCTCCCCTTTAATCCTTCTCCTACAAGAACTGTCACTCCAAATCCATTAGCTCTTAATGCTTCTAGAAGTTCGTCTTTAGTATTTTCTCCAGGAATAATCTGTGCAGAGAGATTTCCTAATGCTATTTTGTTTTCTATTGTTATACCTACATAATTTCCCGCAGCGAATCCAAGGCAGTATGCAAGTAAATTTAAAGGGTTGTCTAGACTGTTTACTACTTTCCCTAGCACTGTTACATATACACCAACCTCGAAAAATCCAATAGCTGCAGCTTGTATTTTTCTACCCTGAACAACCATCAAAGTTCTCACTGTAGATAGAGAAACATCTAGTACTCTGGCAAAAAAAATGAGTGCATATCCCAAAAAAGCTCCCAATGTATAAATCTCCTTTCAATTAATAAAGGGAAGGTATCCCTTCCCTTATTTTAATACTGATTCATATATTGTTCAACCCCATTTACAATACCCTGTACAACTTTTTGTTGAAATGAGTCTTGAATTAGTTTTTGGGCATCATCTGGATTAGTTAAAAATGCAGTTTCTATCAATACTGCAGGCATATTAGTCAATCTCAGCACTACCAAGTCTGATCTTTTCTTTATACCTCTTGAATTTATACCTGTCGAGCTTACAATTGAGTCATGAATAGATTTTGCAAAAGGATATTGGTCTACTGTTTTATAGCTGCTTTCTGTTGCAGGACAATAAAGTAATTCTAGCCCATTTACTGAATTTAAAAGGGTTGAATTGCAGTGTATGCTTATAAATAGATCAGCTTTTACGTTGTTAGCAATCTTTGGCCTTTCATATAAATCCACATAGGTGTCAGTGTTTCTAGTCATGATAACATTGTATCCTTTTTGTCTTAGGGCATTTTCTAGTTTTAGAGCTATAGATAAATTGACTTCCTTTTCTTTAAATCCTAAAATCGATAAAGCTCCCGGATCTTTCCCACCATGCCCAGCATCAATGACTATTGTCTTGCCTGATGGATTTGTTGGAATAGTGTTCTCAGATTTTACATTGATTTTAAAGAAAGAATTATTTAGATCTACATCGTAATTTATCTTTTTATTTAGATTCATCGTTATGATGGTCGTGTTTGATGTCTTCTCAATTTCTATAGTGCTAATAAAATTGTCGTTGATGTTGTATGATCCAATGGGTAGGTCTAATAGTCCATTGTCAAATGACAATATCAACTGGTTATTTGGTTCGACATAATCTGTTATGACAGAATTTATATCCATTGAAGGTATAGAAAAATCGAATGATGAAGTGTAAGTATTGTAATTAATATAATTAAAAAGTGTATTTTCTGGCACTAAATAAAGCTCATCGTCTTTAAAAACTATATTTACCTTTGGACTTACACCTGAGTTTATATCTAGTACAACTCTTACTATCTTATCATTAGGGTCATAATTTGCATCAGGAGTAAATTGCGAAACCCTAACTGAATTGATAAATCCCAATTTATAATCAAAAGTTTGATATAAATTACCTAGTAATGTTGCATCTTTTAAATCCAAAACGTACCTTGTAGGGTTATCCAATATAAAGCTCTTATAATCATTCCCTTTTACCCCTTTTAACACAACAGCTTCTTTACCATCTACATAACCTAAACTTATATTAGATATGTTATTTATGGTAGGTGCTGGTTTGTTGGGCTCAAACGAAATAATCAATGTTTTCCCATCTGATGTAGTGTTAAAAATTTCTTTACCTTCATCCTTCATTACTATATTTAAGCTTACCTTATAGGGATTTGGAGGAAGTGATGATTGGCGAGAATATATTTTTTGAATAAATGTCCCCCCAACTTCGCTTTCAAATGTAGTCTGGCCATTTCCAGCAATATTCAATTTAGTGTTGATAAACTCAATATCATATTTCTTGTTTATAGAATCATAAGATACTTCATATTCTAATTTCTGGTCACTGTCAATAGCAATCTGATGATTTCCATTCGAGTCATAAATTGTCCTAATATCTGTTATATTTGTTACGGTTGATGTGTTTATTTGAGCAGTATAATTTTTCGAATCCCATAAGACTTCGTATCCCAATACTTCTGAAATAAATCTAACTGGTACCATAGTTCTTGCATCAAGTTTGCCATTGTCATTATATGTAACTAATTTAGGTATGGAGTTTTTGTCTAGAATCCTCTCTACTCCATTTACTAGCACTTTATTGCTATCTACAGTTAAAATAACTACTGTTGGCCCATTTACTACGGTAACTGTCTTAGTCTTATCTTCCCAGCCAACTACTGCGCCGAAGTTCTCTGCTACAAATCTTATTGGCACTAAAGTCCTATCACCTAAAATAAAAGATGGGATCTTAGAATCTAGTCTATTGCCATCTAAAAGCACAGAAACCTGCCTTACTTTTAAGTTGTTTCCGTCAATTCCAACGTTAAAAAACTCACTCGCGTATGCACTTTTATTAAAAACTAATAAAAACATAATCAGAAATAAAAATATATGTCTTTTCTTCATGTCGATGCTCCTTCCATTTCTTAACCAAATAGCTAACCACTTTCTTTAATTTATATATATCACTTTAATATATGGCTTTCAAGCAATCTAGCAATTTGTAATGATATTGTAACATCATTTTATCTTTTTAAGAGCTTTGTAAAGTTCATCGCTTTTTGGCGAATCTATTGGTTTTTCTAATCCTCCTTTTACAGATACTACCCCTTCTTTAACTATTTCCCCAATAGATGTTGCAATTATATTCTCTTTCTCCAATGAAAGGACCACTTCATCTAATTTTTCTTTTGGCACTATCATGAGCATACTTCCACTTGATATCAGCTTAAATGGGTTTATTCCAAAAAATTCGCATATTTTTTTAGTTACTTCTAAGACAGGAATTTTTTCTTCATAAATTCTAATACCTTTTCCTATCGCATTTGAAGCTTCCCAAATAGCTCCATATAAGCCTCCTTCAGTTATGTCATGCATATACAATGCTCCATTTTCTATTCCTACTTTCCCTTCTTTAACGACAGATATGTTATTTATGATCTGTTTAGATAGTTCTATTTCATCTTTTGTCAAAATGCTAAAAGCTTTCTCTCCTAGCTCGTTTACCAATATATTTGTTCCTTCTAATCCCAGCCATTTAGTGACAATCAATTTGTCACCTACCTTAATGTTCTCATAATTAGGCAAATATTCTTTTTTTATCCTAGCTAAAACTGTTGAGTTTATAATTACTCTATTTACAGCATCTGTTATTTCTGTATGTCCTCCAATGATTTCTACTTTTTCATCTTTTGCAGCCTCGGCTATTTCTTTCATTATTGAGTCTATTTCTTCTTTTGTAATTTCAGCAGGGCATAAAAGCGTTATCAATAAAGCTACTGGGTCAGCTCCCTTTGTAGCTGCATCATTTAAAGTTACATATACAGCTAATTTGCCGATGTTTTTAGTAGCTCCCGTTATCGGATCTGTGCTTACAACACAATAATCATCTTCAAAATCAACTATTCCTGTGTCTTCTCCAACTTTAGAACCCATCAATACTTCTTTTCTCTTATATTTAATGTTATTAATGACTATCTCCTCTAACACTTCATTCGGTAATTTGCCAATTTCCAATATTACTCCTCCTTATGCAAATAGTTCTCATAGATTTATTATACACTTATACAACAAGAAAGAGCTAGAAAATCTAGCTCTAAATCTTAAATATTTCTATTAATTTACTTAGTTCGTTTGCCAGTCCTTTTAATTTATCTGCATACTCTAGGAAGTTGCTTGTTACTGCTGTCACTTCTTGAGTTGAAGCAGAGAGTTCTTCTGTGCTTGCACTAATCTCTTGAGACACTGAGGAAATGCTTTGTGTGTTATCTAATATCTCATTTTTATTGGATTCGATTGTCACAGTTTCGTCAGCAATTGTATTCATCTTTTCTCTCAATGAATCAAGTGAAACTTTTATCTCGTTAAATATTTTCTTAGTAAATTCCACTGAATTTTTTTGATCATTTACAGCGTTTGTAGCTTGATCCATAGCTTCTACCGCTAAGTTAGAACTATTATTTACATCTTGGATCAGTTTAGCTATATCTTTAGTAGCCTTGGAGGATTTCTCCGCTAATTTTCTTATTTCTTCAGCTACGACTGAAAATCCTCTACCTGATTCGCCAGCTCGAGCGGCTTCAATTGCTGCATTTAAAGCTAATAAATTTGTCTGTTCAGCTATTTGTGATATCGTGTCAGTAATTACATTTATTTGTTTAGCATTCTCTTTGACTTCGTTTATTATTTTGTTGACATTTTGTGAAGATTTTTCAGTATTGATAGCTCTGTCTTCCAATAAGTCAACTTGCTCTAAACCATTATTGCCAAGTGAATCTAGGTTTTGTACTAATTCATTGATCTTAGTAATGCTGTCGACTAGGCTATCTAATGTATTAGAAAGTTTTTCAATGTTTTCTGAGTTTTTGTCGATATCATTTGCTTGTTCTTCGCTTCCCCTAGCGATTTCATAAGTTGTAGATGCGACTTCATTCATCGCTGAATTAACTTCTTTTGTCATATCATAAATTAAATCAGATGTTTTTAAAACAGTATCAGAAGATTCTTTTACCCCTTCTATTGTCTTTTTTATATTCTTTATCATGCTATTGAAGCTATCTGAAAGTTCTCTAAACTCATCTTGAGTATTTACATCAGTTTCAATTGATAAATTCCCATTAGAAGCTTCTTTAAATGCAAATTTCAATTTTGTTACATTCTTTGATATATATTTGCCTAAGAAAAACGCTGCTATGCCAGCAATAACTATTGCAATTACAACTGTGACAGCCGTCGTATATAGCAATGGTCTAGTCTTTGATAAAAATTCTTCTGATGGAATTTGTGCTATTATCTTCCAACCTGTCTTTTCGTTTGTAGTGTATGAATAAAATAGCTTTTCCCCGCTCTCATCTTTACTTTCAACAATTCCGGATTTATTCGAAAATATTTCTTTGGTATTTGGTCTTTCACTAATTGTATTTAAACCTATCTTTGATTTATCTTGATAAACTAAATTTAAGCCATTGCCATCAGTTATAAATATGGTCCCTAATTCTCCAACTTTTAAATTCACTAGCTGATCTGTTAATACTTTTAAGTCTATATCTACTCCCACAGCTCCAACTATTACTCCATCCTTTTCAACAGCTTTTGCAGCTGTAGTGATCAGCTGA
>DAONLG010000013.1:0-22256 GCA_035406565.1 Soehngenia sp. | reverse complement strand
GCAAACACAGCCCTTGGTAAGTTATCATAATTTTGGTGGATTTCCCTACTATAGATTATATGTTCAGCAACTTGAATTGCTTGATTTATAGCTGCATGAGCCATGCAAAGCTTCCCATTGACATCGCCTATGGCAAATATATTTTCTTGGGTCGTCCTAAAGTTATTATCTACTTTTATTCCATTTTCATCAAAATCTATATTTAATCTCTCTACACCTTTAGGGATATTTGGTTTATTCATCATAGTTACTAATAGCTTATCTGCCACAATAGTGCTTCCATCTTTTAATATTGCCTCGACACAGTCATCTTTTGTATAAGCTTTTATAACTTCTGAATCTGTCATTATTGTAACATTGTTTTCTACCAAATCTCTTTCTATCGGATAAGTTAAATCAAAATCATCATCAGGCAAAATCAGATGTTTTTTTTCCACTAAAATAATCTCTTTATTTAATTTTGATAGCACATTAGCTAATTCTACCCCTTCTACGTTTGCACCTAGAATTATTATTTTCTCCTTAAGCTGGTTGAAATTAGCTGCTTCTTTATATGTTATTACTTTTTCCTTGTCTATTATAAATTCTTTTGTACTTTTGGGACTAGTTCCGGTCGCTATGACAATATGAGAAGCTTTTATTAAATACTCTCCTACTAAAAATGTATTTTCATCAATGAATTCACCTTCTCCATAAAATAAATCAAGATTTGATTTTTGAATTAGAAGATCAGTTTTTTCTTCTAATTTATTTAATGACTTTCTAAAATAAGGTATAAATTCATCTGCGCTATTATTTTTAAAATAATCTGAAGCTATTTTTACAGGCAAAGCTCCCCATCTCAATGCTGTGCCCCCAAGAGTTTCTTTTTCTATAAGAGCTACTTTCTTACCTGAATTTACAAGGATCTTTGCACAGTATAAACCTGCAATCCCTCCGCCTATCACCAAACAATCGTAATTTTTTTCAAGCAAGTTCTCTCTCCCCTTTGCTTTTCTTGTGTTTTTGCAATTGTCTATTTGTAACTATAAATAAAGCTACAATGGTTGCGATATAAGGAATCATTTGAGTAAATTGCGATGGCACTCCTACTACTTGTAGTCTTATCCCTAAAGCATCAAAAAAACCAAACATCAGTGCTGCAATAAATGTCATAATCGGGTTTGCTTTCCCAAATATTATAGCTGCAACTGCGATAAATCCTCTATTTGCACTCATATTCTCTGAAAAAAGTGTGAGATAACCCAAAGAAAGATGTGCGCCAGCAAACCCACATAAAACACCACAGTAGATTGAAGATTTATATTTCATTTTTTTAGCACTCACACCTGCTGTTAAGAGAGCTTCAGGATATTCCCCAGATGCTCTAAGCCATATTCCCTGAGGTGTTTTATAAAGGTATATATATATTAAAGCGACTAAAATCCAGCTTATATATACAAATATTGAATGATTGTTAAAAATTTTGTCTAAGAAATTCACATTCTCCAGAAAAGAAAAGTTCACTCTAGGTAAAGGAACTATATCTGGAGAAGAAAAAGCGCCTTTTACTCCAAAAATGCTCCTCAATAAGAATACAGTAAGCCCACTTGCAAACATATTTATTGCTATCGCTACTATAAACTCATCTGACTTTAATTCAACCACAAAAATAGCAAATATCAATCCGATAATTACTCCAACTAAACTAGCTAAGAGCACTCCCATTAAAGATGAACCAAAAAAATAACTCCCGAGTACACCAAAAAATGCACCAAGTAAAATCATGCCCTCCATTCCTATATTTAGCATTCCCGTATGTTGAGTTAAAAGCCCTCCCAAAGCTGCTAATATGATAGGTGTGGCAGTTCTTATAGTATGTTGTAAAAGGGTTAGGTTGAAAATCTCTTTAAGCATTTGTTTCACCAGCTTTCTTTGATTTTCTCTTTATGTTTAGCAAAACGAATTTATCTTTAAATCCAGCTTCACCTGCAATAAATAATACTATAATTGCTTGAATGACCATGACCAATTCCGAAGGAATCGATGTTGCATTTTCCATAGACACAGAGCCTGTTTTTAATGCTCCCAAAAATATAGCCATCAATACCACTCCTACTGGATTGTTCTTAGCCATAAGAGATGCTAACATTCCATCCCAAGCATATCCCGGAGAAATACTCTGCAAAAATCTGTAGTGCACTCCTAATACTTCAAATACTCCAGCCATACCACATAAAGCCCCAGATATTACCATTGCTATGAGCATTTGTTTTTTGTCATTAATACCACCATATCTCGCAAACATCCTATTTTGTCCCACCATTTTGAAATCATATCCAATAGATGTTTTTTCCATTAAATAATATATGACAATTGCAATGAAGCTCATGAAAAATACACTGGTATTTAATGTTGATAATTTCACTAGTCTTCTCAAGTGATAGCTTTGAGCAATTATCTCTGTTCCGTTCATTTTCCCTTGTGTAGTGGCAAAGGGATAATTGACTAGGAAAGATGTAAAGAGCACAGCTACTGTGTTTAACATTATCGTGGTGATAACTTCATCAATTTTGTATTTCACTTTTAAAACCCCAGGTAAAAAAGCGTATAACCCTCCTACTAAAGCTCCAAATATTATCGCCAAAGGTATACCTATAAAGAATGGCAAAGATGTAAAAGTAATACCTATATACGCTGCAGCAAAAGCTCCTAGATAAAGTTGTCCTTCTCCTCCTATGTTAAATATTCCACTTCGAAAAGAAATTGCAGTACCTAAACCTGTAAGAACTAGAGGAACTGTCTTTGCAAATGTAGTGGCCAAATTGTATTTCGAACCAAAAGCTCCACTAAAAAGGGCGCTGTATCCTATAAATGGGCTTTTCCCGTTTATTAGCATGATTAAAGCGCCAATGATTAAAGCGACAAAAATTGAAAGAGCCAAGGATATAATGTAGCTTAAGTTTATTTTCTTCATTGCTTCTCTCAATTGTCTTCACTCCCTTTGAGTTTGTTTTGTTTCCCTGTCATATACAATCCCAATGTCTGTTTGGTTACCTCTTTGTTTTTAAATTCTCCAGTTATACTGCCTTCATATATAGTGATTATCCTATCAGAAAGTCGCATTATTTCATCGAGTTCTGCAGAAACTAATAAAATTGCAGCTCCTTCATTTCGTTTCCGCATGATTTGGTTGTGTATAAACTCAGTCGCACCTACATCTACACCTCTAGTTGGCTGTGCAATGATTAAAATCGGTGAATCAAATGCGAATTCTCTGGCTATTACGACCTTTTGCATATTGCCGCCTGAGAGTTTTTTAACTTTCATATACCTATCAATAGCTCTGATATCGTATTCTTTAATCAAATTGTCCGTTCTTTCAAAAATCTTTTTCTTATTTAAATGAATTTTCTTTACGACAAATGGTTTTTTATGTTGAAGTCCCATCAGTAAATTTTCCCATAAACTCGCTTCTTTCGATAAGCCCATTGTGAGTCTATCTTCTGGCACATGAGAAATCCCTAAATTTCTCATGTTTGATGGGTTTACTTCAGTTATCTTTTTACCATTTATAAAATAGTCCCCATCCTCTATATTTCTAAGCCCAGTTAAAACCTCTACTAATTCGGATTGGCCATTTCCTTCAACACCTGCAACACCTAATATTTCTCCAGCTCTCAATGAGAAAGATACTCCATTAAGTACTGTCAATCCTCGATTGTCTTTTGCTTTAATGTCTTTGACTTCAAGCACTTTTTCTCCTGAAACTTTTTCTCTATGTAAATCATGAAACAAAACTTCTTTTCCCACCATCATTTCAGTTAATATCTTTGCATCGGCTTGTTGAGTTGGCAGGGTTCCTATGAGTTTTCCTTGACGCATCACACTTACTCTGTCTGAAATTGCCAAGACTTCTTGTAGCTTGTGAGTGATTATTATGACAGTTTTATTCATATCGCTAACTAACTTTCTAATCACATTAAATAGCTCATCGGTTTCTTGAGGTGTCAATACAGCAGTTGGTTCATCTAATATCAAAATATCAGCGCCCCTATATAGCACTTTTAAGATCTCAACTCTCTGCTGAACACCAACAGAAAGAGCCTCTATTTTTTCACGAGGGTCCACTTTAAAACCGTATTTTTGTGCTAA
Organism: Soehngenia sp.; assembly: GCA_035406565.1. Classification (GTDB taxonomy): domain Bacteria; phylum Bacillota; class Clostridia; order Tissierellales; family Tissierellaceae; genus Soehngenia. The sequence continues at coordinate 18,122 of DAONLG010000013.1, read as the reverse complement.
GTTCTTTGTAATTTCTATTGCTTTGTCATAATCCATAAAAATTTTCTTTTTCTTTGGCTCACTACCTAAGACCACATTTTCAGCAACGCTTAGTGATGGAAGAAGCATAAAATGCTGATGCACCATTCCTATGCCTTGCTTTATTGCATCGAGCGGACTCTTAATCACAGCTTTTTTGCCATCAATGAATATTTCGCCTTGTGTCGGCTCGTACAGCCCATATAATATATTCATCAATGTAGTTTTACCTGCACCATTTTCCCCTATGATAGCATGTATTTCACCTTTGTTGATAGTTAAATTCACATTTGAATTTGCCAAAACGCCAGGAAATTGCTTTGATATATTCTTTAATTCAATTAGTTTTTCAGCCAAATAGCTCACCTCTTTCAATAAAAGTTTATAAAATGGAGAAGTATTTTATACTTCTCCATTTTCTTTATTTTGCAGTAGGCACCTCTATTTCCCCATTTACAATCATTTCTTTTATTTCATCCAGTTTAGCTTTCATATCATCAGTGACAAATTGTTTCATGTCATCAGTTCCATAGCCCAGTCCAACTCCGTCTTCTTTTAAGCCATAATAAATGACTTTCCCTTTTTCAATTTCATTATTTTGTATCTTTATTATAGTATCATAAATAGATTGGCCAACTTTTTTAACCATGCTCGCTACGATCACATCTGGATTTATATACCTTTGATCAGTATCAACTCCAATTGCGTATTTACCTTGTTCTTTTGCAGCTTCGAAAACTCCTTCACCAGTTTTCCCTGCCACTTGAAAAATTATATCAGCACCTCTTGAATAAATTGCTGTAGCACATTCCTTCCCTTTAGCTGGATCTTCAAAATCTTCAGCAAAAATTGTCTCCACTTTAATATCTTTGTTTATATATTTAGCTCCAGCTTCATATCCTACTTGAAAGTTTCTTATGACAGGAATATCCATCCCGCCAACCATGCCAATTGTATTGGTCTTTGTGAGCATTGCCGCTAAAGCTCCTGCTAAAAATGAACCTTCGTTCTCTGCATAGCTAATCGTAATTAGATTGTCTATTCCCTCTATCTCGTTATCTACATATATGTAATATACCTCAGGGAATTCTTTTGCAATCTCTTGAACCACATCATAAAATTCATATCCAACTACTGCAACTATAGATGCATATTGAGATGCTTGAACTAATTGATCGTTATACAATGAAGCATCATTTCTACACTCATACACCTTATACTCGATGCCTAAATCTTGTTTAGCTTTTTCAACCCCCTCATGAGCTGAATCATAAAATGATCTATCGCCCAATCCTCCCGCTATGACCAAAGCCACTTTTGTCTTCTCTGAAGAATCACCATTTTGTGTCTTTGAACTACTACAACCAGTAAAAATTGTGGATGCCATTAAAATAAAAACTAACAAAATGGCAACTTTTCTTTTCATCGCAATTACCTCCTAAATATTTAATATTTTCATGGGATTTATTGTTAAATTTTTATCATATATACAATTTATTTTTATATTGATAACAAATTTGTAATTAGGCTTAAATCCCATGTTAAGAGCTCTATAAGAAAATTATAACATATAGTTTTTAAATGTATATAGGGTAATCAACAAAATTATTTGTCCTTTTATGGCTTTATAAGAATAAAATAACAGGATATTGATTGAAAATAACGCATTTTTAGCTATTTTATTTTGTTAATTTTTAACTATTAATAAAATATAATAATGGTCTATATATTTTTGCCAATACATAGACCATTATAATTTCAATATGCTCTATTTGCTTTTTTTAAAGATGCTTTAACTATATTGAATAAAAATACGCACATCAATGTGTTTAGCAATACTGCAGGCAAAACCACTCCGATGACTAATGCGCTGAACGGCCCTGGTAAACCTGCCAGAAAAAGTGCAGTGCTTAAAAATACTACTCCACTTACAAAAGTCCCAAAAATCGAGGCTATGACAATTTGAATTTGGTCTTTCACTTTTGAATCCATAAATTTAAATAGTAAAAATACAATATTTGCTGTGATTATCTTATCTACGATATTTGGAATCTGTCCAAATGGAAAAGTAGTAGTAAATGCTGAAAACAGCCCTGCGATAATCCCTATCAAAACGACCATTTTATAGTCCTTCCTATTCAAGTATAAAACGATAAACATCATGCAAAGCATGAGATCAGGCTTCATTCCAAATAATATCGATGGCATAGCTTGGTGAAGTATAAGACCAATAGCTAGAAATATGGATGTCAAAATCATCTTTTTTAAATTCATAAAAAATCCTCTCCTTAAATTTAATATTATTCTATTTTGAGTTATCACATACTTTCACAACATTTCATCACCTCACTAAAAAAAACTTCGCCCTAAAACAATAGGGCGAAGTTTGATTCGCGTTGCCACCTAATTTATACTTATATAAATAATAAGTATATCTCATTTTCAGATACATTCATATCCTATCTACTGTAACGGGCAGCTCCCGTCAAGAACTACTCTCAAAGAATGCTTTGATTTCGGCTTGCTCCTATTAGATCCATTCACAAAAGAAATCAGTGTTGAGTTTCCACCCGCCTCAACTCTCTATAACTTATTCTTTAGCTACTATTTCTAATCATTGGATTATTAGATGATATTATATTACATGTAATTATATAATGCAACTACTAAATTTATATTATAGAATAATTGTAAAAGTAAATTAGCCCCCTTTTTAATTTAAAGCCTGATCACATTATAAAATGCAACCAGGCTGTTTTGAATCATTTGCTAGAGTTATTGTTTTCTTCTAAATTTTAATTGCCTTCTAAACTATAATTAAAATTTATATGAAAATCCTTAATTGTACAATAAACATCTCCCATCTCCATTTAATCTATTCGCTCTTTGATTAGCATTATTTGCGTTTTTATTTGTTCTGCCGTTTCCTTGAAATCCTGGGTTTGTATATTCTCCATTGTATCTGTCTACTTGTCTTTCAAATGCTTGCAGATGATTTTTAGAAGCATTTAAGAGTCTTTCAAATACTAGTTTAACATCTTCATCTAGATCTTCTTTTAGAAAATTTTCATACATTTGTATATTTAACTTTTCTGCCTCTATACCTGCATTGTAAGCTTCAAGTAAACTAGTTGGTGCGGTTACGTAATTATTTACTGCAGGTGTAGTAAATTCAATGTCATATTCGTCTAGTAATGGTTCTATTAAATCGATATGAGTTTCTTCTGCTCGTAAAATATTGCTAAAAGGTCTAGTAATGTTGAATGTGCTGATAATTTTTTCATATTCTGCCTTAGCAAGATACTCATCTTGTAATGCATAGGTAATCATTTCCTCTTGAGTATAGCTTTTGTCGTTTAATGCAGCTTGTGCACCAATCACAGCATTTTCGGCATAGCTAACATTATTTGCCCCAATTCCGATACCAAGCATAGATACTAGTGCCATAGTTATTGATGTTTTCTTAAGTGAATTTTTCATAATATCTTCTCCTTTTTATTTAATTTATTTTACAATGTAATTGTAAGATATAAATATGATTTAATTATGACTAAATTTGTTTTATGTATATAAAAAAAGGTATCTATATAGTATATTTGGAGGTGACAAATATGAAAGCTACAAAGTCAATGAAGTCAAGATATGAAAATATTTTAGAGAGTTATGTCGATATAGAAAATATGCTTTATGATGTAGAATTTATTCATAAATTTAGAGTAAATGTAAGGGAATTGAGATCTTTACTTTATTTTTATAAGCCAATACTAAAGGCAAAAAAATATAACTCAATTAATGAGTTCTTAAAAAAATTAAGTGGTCAATTTTCAAAACTCAGGGAAATTCAAATAGCAAAAGAGGTTTATTATAATTATTGTGTTAAAAGAGATATCTCCTATCCCAATGAATTTTCTGAGATTTTAATGACTATTGAAGAATCAATAGTGTCAGATTTAAAGAGAAATTTAATCCCTTCAAAAGATCTTGAAAAAAATAGAAGTACACTTTTAAAATTGATTAAGCAAATAGACTCTTATGAAGATTTAAGATCATTTTCGAAAAAAAGAATGAAAACTATGTCTAAAAGAATTTTAAAAAAAATAAATAAAATTGACTTTAATGATATTGAAGAAATTCACAATTTGAGAATTGAACTTAAAAAATTAAAATATGCTATTAAGTATTTGCCATCTTATCTTAAAGATTATACGCTTTTACCCGAAGATTTCGCTAATGATCTTTCTGATTTTTTAGGCTTACTGCTTGATAATTATTCAGTACTGAATATTTTGTCATCCTATCCCGATGTTTTTGATACTTCCCACAAAAATTATAACAGAGGACTATTCGAAGGATATTTGCACAGTGAATTAGCTCAATCAAGAGAAACTCTAGAAAATATGAAAATGAAGATTAGTGATATAGAATACAAATAAATATATGGAGGAAAATTATGATTTATGCACTAGTAGATATTGGTTCAAATACAATGAGAATGAACATCTATAAATGTGACAATAAAGATATTAATTTATTGTTTACATCAAAACAATCAGCAGGTTTAGCAGGTTATGTGGAAAACGGGATCATGTCAAAAAAAGGTATTAAGAAAACTATAGACTCCTTAAAAAGTTTTCTAGAGATTGTTAACCACTTTGAAGTAGATAAAATGTTTGTCTTTGCAACTGCAGCTCTTAGAAATGTCTATAACAGTGAATCAGCTGTATCTGAAATAGAAAATAAAACAGGTTTAGATATCGATGTAATATCTGGTGAGCAAGAAGCAAAATTAGACTTCATAGGTGCTACAAAACTCCTTGATTTAAAAGAAGGTATTTTAGTCGATATCGGCGGCGGAAGTACAGAGGTAGTAACTTTTAAAAATCAAAATATTATTAATGCAATAAGCTTTCCACTAGGGTCATTAAATAGCTATAAAATGTATGTAGGAGAAATTCTACCAAATAAAAAAGAAATTAAAGCAATAAAAAATCATCTAGCAAAAGAATTGAGCAGTCTTTCTGAGATAGGAGAAAATTACAAAGTATTATGTGGTGTAGGTGGTAGTATAAGGGCTGCGAGGAAGTTAAACAACTGGATCTATGATATGCCATCTGATAACAATGTAATCTCTTCAAAGGATCTAAAGTCAATGGTTAAATTTTTAAGCAAGGGATCGAAAGAAGCTATAGATACAATATTGCAAGTATCTCCTGATAGAATTCATACAATTTTACCCGGCATGATCATATTAAATGAAATAGTTAAAAAATATGGGTCGGAAGAAATCGTCGTGAGCGATTACGGTGTAAGAGAAGGCTATTTATTTGAAAAAGTTTTGAAGGAGTAAGATAATATGGCAGAAACTCAATTTCCATATGATACGAGCTACACTCAAAATAGAGAATTATCTTGGCTCAAATTTAATGAAAGGGTCTTGGACGAAGCATTAGACGAAACTGTACCATTGTTTGAAAGGCTAAAATTCATAGCGATTTTTTCAAGCAATCTGGATGAGTTTTTTATGATAAGAGTTGGCAGTCTCTTAGATTTATCAAGACTTAAAAATCCCCCAATAGACAATAAAACAGGTTTAACCCCACAAGCTCAGCTTGAGAATGTCTTTGAAAATGTAAAACCATTATATAAAAAAAAGGATGAATTGTTTTTTAAAGTTGAAAATTTTCTCAGAGAATATGGCATTTATAACCTTGATATAAATGAACTTACAAATAGTGAATTCACATATGTAGAAGATTATTTCAAGAAAAATATAATGCCATTGTTATCTCCTCAAATAATTGATTCACATCATCCTTTCCCTCATCTTTGGAATAAAAATCTATATGTAATAGGCTCTCTAGGTACAAAAGACAAAACTAATCTAGTTGGCATAATAGAAATTCCAAAGTCTATTCCAAGAGTACTGTATTTTGGCAATGACAATTTGAGATATATTTTGATAGAAAAAATAATCCTCTATTTTTTTAACACTGTTTTTAGTTATTATAAAGTGTCAGCAAAGTCGATTATATCGGTAACTAGAAATGCTGATATAAATCCAAAAGATGAAGCTTTTGACTTTGATGAAGAAGACTTTAAGATCCATATGAAGCAGATATTAAAAAAAAGATCAAGACTTGCACCAGTTCGCTTAGAAATATATGAAGAATTAGATAAAGATTTAAAAAATTATCTAATTCAAAAATTAAATATATCTCAAAACCAGGTTTTTAAAACTAAAAGCCCAATTATGCTAGACTATGTATTAGCTCTCGAAGACAAACTAAGCCCTACATTAAAATCAAAATTAACTTATCATCACTTTGATTCCCTTTATCCACCGGAACTAAATCCAAAGAAAAGCATTATTTCACAAGTTCAAAATAAAGATGTGTTGATGATATACCCATATGAAGATATCAAAGTGTTTCTTGATTTATTAAAAGAAGCTTCTCAATCTAAAAAGGTCAAGTCAATAAAAATTTCACTATACAGATTAGCGAACAAATCAAAAGTTGTTGAATATCTATGCGAAGCTAAAGAAAACGGAAAAGATGTCACTGTGTTAATAGAGCTCAGAGCAAGATTTGATGAGCAAAACAACATTGAATGGGCGGAAAGACTCGAAGAGTCTGGTTGCAATGTTATCTACGGCATTGAAGACTATAAAGTGCATTCAAAAATATGTTTAATCACTTGTGTGGAAAAAGATAAAATCAGCTATATAACTCAAATTGGAACAGGTAATTATAACGAAAAAACCGCTAAATTATACTCTGATCTGTCTTTAATTACCGGAAACAAAGAAATCGGATTAGATGCATTGGAATTTTTCAAAAATATGGCAATAAGCTGCTTAGATGGAGATTATCGCCATTTAGCTGTCGCTCCATATTCGCTAAAAAATAGATTAATTGATGAAATTGATAAACAAATTGAGAATGCAAAACATGATAATCCATCAAGGATAATCATAAAAGCAAATTCTATCACAGAAAGAGATTTGATCGATAAATTGATGCAAGCATCATGTGCCGGTGTCAAAATAGATCTAATTATCAGAGGTATATGTTGTATTTTACCAAATATAAAGGGTAGAACTGAAAATATAACCGTCACTAATATAGTCGGCAGATTTTTAGAGCACTCAAGGATTTACTTATTTGGTGAAGGTGAGAAATGCAGTATATATATTTCTTCGGCTGATTTAATGACTAGAAACTTAAACAGAAGGGTTGAAATAGCAGCTCCAGTTTATGATATGGCTGTAAAAGAAAAAATTGAGAAATTCCTAGAGCTAAATCTGAAGGATAATCAAAAATCAAGAATAATGACTAGCAGTGGAGATTATGTAAAAAAAGAAGTGGAAAAAGAACTGTTTAATTGTCAGGAATATCTGCTTAATCTAGCTCAAAGCCAAGGCGAAAGCCGCCCTTTAAAAAGAAGATTTTATTTTATCTTCAAATTATTTAAAAGTGGAGGTATAAAATGAATAAAAAAGAATTTAAACGCATCGAAAATTATATGAGAAAGCATAATTCTGATGAAGCACATGATATTGATCATATATTTAGAGTTTTATATTTAGCAATTGAAATAGCTAAAGATGAAGAAGATGTAGATATGGATGTATTGATAACTGCAAGTCTGCTTCACGATATAGGCAGAAAAGCCCAATTAAAAAATAAAAATGTAGATCATGCTAAAAAGGGAGCTGCCATGGCAAAAAAGTTTTTATTAGATAATGATTATAGTGAAGATTTTGCTAAGAAAGTTTCAAACTGCATAAAAAAGCACAGCTTTAGATCTGATAACCCTCCGGTCACTTGCGAAGAAAAAATATTATTTGATGCAGATAAATTAGATGTCTTAGGGGCGATAGGCATAGCGAGAACTGTAATGTATCAGACACAAACTCACTCCAATTTATACAATTTAGATGAAGATGGCAATCTGATTTATGGAGAAGATGATAAAAATGATTCTTTTTTACACGAATATAAATATAAACTAGAAAGAGTACCTGAAAAGCTATTCACGGTAAAAGCTAAAGAAATTGCTTCAAAGAGAATTAAAACTTCTCAGTTGTATTATGATAGTTTAATAGAAGAACTAGAAGAAACTTTCAAAGGAAAAAACTTGTTAAAGAATTTATTATAAAAAATACCTCCAAGTAGATAATCAAATTCAATTAGATTATCTGCTGTGGAAGTATTCATAAATTCTGTGTTTTTATTTTTTTAACTCTTCATCGATTAATTCATTGTCAAGCGGAGTCTTAAAAGGAGCTTTATTTTTAAATTCTTCAACTGCTTTCTTAACTCTAGTAGTTGAGGCTAATGTGCCTGGCCCTGCTATACAACCTCCCGGGCAAGCCATTCCTTCTAATAGGTATCCGTTTTTTCTACCTGCTTTTGCTTGAAACATGAGCTTTACGCAATCAGCAAGATTTGAAGCTGATTCTACGTTTATTTCTCTCGATGGGTCTAGAAGTTGAGCTGTTTTTTTGACGGCTTCTGCAACTCCACCAGCTACAGAATACCCTCTCCCAAGAGTTGAAGCATCTTGAATTTCTTTAGATATTTCTATTTCAGATAACTCTATATTTTTAGCTACAAACATTCCCATTAATTCTTCAAATGTAATTACAAAATGAACAAAGTCTTTTACATCTTCTCTAAGTGCTTCCAACTTTTTAGATATGCAAGGTCCTATGAATGTAATAATCGCATCTGGGTCATTTTTCTTTATGTACTTCGCTGTTTCAACCATTGGCGAAGCAGAATCTGAAATGTATTCATACTGCTCAGGAAATTTGTTTTTTACCATGAGCGCCCATGAATTGCAGCAACTTGTTCCCATAAAAGGTATCTCATTTGGAACCTTTTGGAGAAATTCCTTAGCCTCATGCAAAGTTGTTATATCTGCTCCTAAACTCACCTCTACTACATCTTTAAATCCTAATCTCTTTATACCTTCTACAATCTGCTCTGGAGTGGTCAATGCACCAAATTGTCCGATAAATGAAGGTGCAATCATAGCATACATGTTTTTCTTGGTCTTGAGAGCTTTTACCAGTTGATATATTTGAGATTTATCTGCAATCGCTCCAAAAGGACATTGTATGATACATCTCCCGCAGGATACGCATTTTTCTTGGTTGATCTTTGCTCTGCCTAGATGATCGCTCTCTATTGCGTTAACTCCACAAACAGCGGCACAAGGTCTTTGATATTCAACTATAGCACTATATGGACAAGCTTCTTTACATCTACCGCATTTTATGCACTTGTCTTGATCAATTATAGCTCTATCTTTTCCTATTGATACTGCATTTACAGGGCATACATTTGTACAAGGGTGTGCAAGACATTTTCTGCAATTATCTGTGACTTTAAGAGCTCTAGTTGGACAAGCTTCGCAAGCAAAAGTTATGACATTTACTAAATCTGGGATAAATTTAGTTTCATCGACATTCACCTCATCTATTCCCTCTGTGACTCTAGTAAACTCGCTCATGCTTCTAACATTAAGCCCCATGGTAAGTCTTAGTCTTTCTTCAACTACTGCTCTTTCCCTAAATATATTTTCCCTGTATTTTGCAACTTCTCCAGGTATTATATTGTATGCAGCTTTTTCTAATTCATTAAGGTCAGTATCCTCGTATGCCATTTTTGCAATCTCTACGAAGACCTTTCTTCTTATATTTATAAGGTCAACATAACTTTCTTTCATATATTTCTATTCCTCCGAAGTTAAATTTATGACTATATTCTCATTTTATCCATTATTTTTTCCATTACAATTTGGCCAGTAGCATTGAATATTACATCTTCATCTACTATGACTACTGGAGCGATATTTGCATCTGTTGTTTTGCAATACCCCAAACACTTAATTGATTCGATTTCTAGCTCTTCATCTTTATATTCTAAGCTATTTTCCTCAATTAATTCCCTTAAACTCTCTATTTGATCTAATAAATTCATCGCTCCTAACAAAGTACAATTTGAACCCATGCACACTTTTACTTTCATATAAATCCTCCTAACTATTGTTGGCCATTCAATAGACCCATCGGTTAATTTAATTATATTACATTTTTAAATATAGTTAAAGTATTAACCAAATATAGAAACTTTTATGTGATATAATTAATGAGAAAATAAGAGTAAGGAGGCTTGTAAATGTTTAAATTTCCCAAGGGCTTATATACAGATGTGCGGATCGAAGATGTTTATGAAACTAAAATAATCTACACAATGGGTGAAATTGAAGAATCAAAAGAAAGAACATATAAAGCTGCGTTCATAAGAATATTTGATGGAGAGAAATGGTACTATAATTCTATTTCAAATATCGAAGATATTCAAGCTGAAATTGATCTTTTATCCCAATATGCAAATCCGAACGAACATATCGAAGAAAATCCTGTCGTTAAGAAATTTCAAGTGAATAAAGAGAATTTATTGAAGTTTAAAGATGGCGATATAAAGAAAATCAGCATCAAAGAAAAGCAAAATCTACTCAAAGAATATTTCCCGGCATTACAAGAATATGAATTTATAAAACATTGGAATGCATATTATGTAGATAGAAAAACATATAAAGAATTCTATTCAAGCAAAGGTTCATCAATTAAGTTTGATAATCAGACAACTGGTTTAACTATAAAAATGAAATTTGCAAAAGGAGATAAACACTTAGCAGAAGCTTTCCAAAAATCTTCAAATAACATAAATGATATAAAGGGTAAGATAGAAGAATTTAAGTCATTTGTATCAAAATGCTATGATTTCTTAATAAATTCGAAACCAGTAGAGCCTGGCAATTACACAGTCATTTTATCACCCATTGCAGCCGGTGTATTCGCTCATGAGAGCTTTGGACATAAAAGTGAAGCTGATTTTATGATAGGTGATGAAACCATGAAAAGAGAATGGGCAATAGGAAAAACTGTTGGGAAAGAATTGTTAAGCATAGTAGATGATGGGAATATAAATGGCAACGGATATGTCCCATATGACGATGAAGGCACAAGAGCAGAAAAAACTTATCTCGTAAAAAATGGACTTTTAAGCGGACGACTTCATAGTGCCACTACTGCATACTATTTAGATGAAGATTTAACCGGAAATGCTAGAGCTATAAACTTTGAATATGAGCCAATTGTGAGAATGACAACTACCTATATAGAACCGGGAAACATGACAAAAGAAGAACTATTTAGCGAAGTGGAAAATGGCATATTTATAGATGATATAAAACACGGTTCAGGAATGTCCACTTTCACCATTGCTCCATCTCTTGCGTACTACATCAAGAATGGAAAAATCGCAGATCCTGTGAGCATATCTGTTGTGACGGGAAATGTAATGGAGACTCTAAACGAAATAGACGGCCTTTCAAATGAAACTGAAATTATGAGCTTCATATTAGGTGGATGTGGCAAAATGGAGCAATTTCCTCTGCCTGTCGGCTTTGGTGGTCCTTTTGTAAGAGTAAAATCTTTAAATGTTCAATAGGTGGTGGAATAGATGATAAAAGAAAAATATATAACTAATGTAAAAGAGATATCTTTAAATGTAAGCCAAAGTAGAATTGACTCAGTTAGAAATAAGAATATAACTAAAACCGGTCTAAGGGTGTATGATAACGGATATATTGGATATGCAGGAGCAATAGGAAATTATGATGAATCAGATTTATTAAATAAAGCATTATCAACTCTCGATAACAAAATATCATATGATTTTGGAATAGAAGCGAACAAAAAAATACATGAAGATTACTCAACAGAAATAATCGATGAAAACAAAATGCTAGATGAATTTGAAACCATCTTAAGTGTCCTGAGAGAAGAACAACCTGATTTTTATTTCTCTCATAAATTTAATTTAACTGATTACAGTGTAAATTTAATCAATGAAAATGGCCTAGATCTATATCATAAAGACAGATTTATATCGCTAGGCTTGTTATTTAAAGAAAAAAAGTCATTAAATATAATGGATGGTTTTGTAGGCTTTGAAGGAAGAAAATACGATCGCGCTTTAGCATTAAAGGATATATTTCATGTATTAAATGCTTACAAAAATAAAGTAGATCTGCCAAATAAAAATACTCTACCAGTAGTATTTGACACTAGTGAGGAACTCCCATTTTTAAAATTTTTTCAAGACCTAGACGGAAATAATTTTGGCAGTGGCAGCTCACTATTAAGTGGAAAAATGGGAATTAAAGTATTCAATGACAATTTTACACTTTATCAAAATAATAATCCAAATGATATTCCAGTACCTTTCTTTGATGCAGAAGGAGTTGTCAATAAAAACTATAGATACTCATTGATAGAAAACGGTATAGTAGCATCACCATATACAAACAAGAAAATATCCAAAAAATATAATCTCCCATTGACCGGATCAGCTACCTGCGAATATGATGGAGTTCCAACCCTAGGTGTACCTGCTTTAAAAGTTAAAGAATCCGAAAAAACTGCTAAAGAGCTTTTAGGTGGAGAAATGGGTATCTTCGTCTTAATGACATCTGGTGGAGATTTCACACCTGAAGGAAATTTTGCAGCACCAGTTCAATTAGGCTTGCTATTCGATGGTCAAAAATTCATAGGCAGACTCCCTGAACTAAACATCTCTTCAAATGTGTTTGATATGTTTGGAAATTCTTTTAGAGGGGTTAGTAAAGATAATTGCAGCTTGCTATCAACTAGCAAATACATGATAATGGATATGAAAGTATCTAAGCTATAGCTATATATGAAAGGAAACGTGAAAAAATCCAAGAGATATCTATCTAACAATCGGGAACGAATTAAAAATTTATTTAGGGAATAAAAATATAAATGTAGTACAGAAGCCCATATCAGCCATGTATTTGACAAATAATAAGTTGGATGATATCATGTAAAAAATTGAATAATATCTTCAGGGCAGGGTTAGATTCCCTACCGGTGGTAAAGCCCACGAGCCGCAAGGCATGATTCGGTGTGATTCCGAAGCCGACAGTACAGTCTGGATGAAAGAAGATAACAGCCACAGTTTTATATGTGTATGTGATTTTTGCTCTGGAATATTTTATATTCCAGAGTTTTTGTTTGCAAAACATTACATACTATATGCAGTCTAAAAATGCCCTGAACGATTTTGTTCATGGCATTTATATTTTTTTGGAGGTGTTATATGAAAGACATAGAATATATGCAAATAGCTATCGAACTTGCCAAAAAAGGCTGTGGATGGGTAAATCCCAATCCTATGGTTGGCGCGGTGATTGTTAACGACGGTAAGATTATCGGACAGGGTTATCACAAAAAATACGGGGAACTCCATGCAGAACGAAACGCAATTGAAAACTGTCAAACATCGACAATTGGTGCAACCCTTTATGTAACTCTTGAGCCGTGTTGTCATTACGGTAAAACTCCACCCTGCACCGAAGCAATCATCGAGAGCGGGATATGCCGTGTGGTAATCGGTTCTTCCGACCCAAATCCTCTGGTTGCTGGTAAAGGCGCTGAAATTCTCCGCTCCCATGGTATTGAAGTGACTGAGAGTGTATTGAAGGATGAATGTGATTCTCTCAACAAAAGCTTTTTTCATTATATTCAAACTGGAACGCCCTATGTGGTCATGAAATATGCCATGACTTTAGATGGGAAAATTGCTACCCACACCGGCAAATCCAAGTGGATTACTGGGAAAGCAGCAAGACGTCGCGTTCATGAAGATAGGCACCGATACTCTGCCATTATGGTTGGGGTTGGCACTATTATTGTCGATGATCCTCTACTGACCTGTCGAATGGAAAACGGCAGAAATCCCCTGCGCATAGTTTGTGATACCAACCTTAGAACACCTTTGCAGGCAAGGATTATAGCAACAGCGGACATTTATAGCACTCTTATCGCCACAGCAGTGGCAGATCCGAAAAGGCATGAGCCTTATTTAAAGGCGGGCTGTGATATTGTCGTGCTTCCTGAAAAAAAAGGTCATATTGATTTAAACTGCTTGATGCAAGTGATGGGCAAGAAAAAAATTGACAGCATTTTGCTGGAGGGTGGCGGCTCCCTGAATTGGTCTGCCCTGCAAAGTGAAATTGTAAATAAGGTGCAGGTATATATTGCCCCAAAACTTTTTGGCGGCAACGGAAAAACACCGGTAGCGGGTTTGGGCGTAGATTTACCTGATGGAGCATTTCATCTTACCCGGCCAATCATCACGATGATAGATGAAGATATTTTATTGGAAAGCGAGGTGATTCGATGTTCACAGGAATTATTGAAGAAATCGGAAAAATACTGACTATTCGTAAAAGAAAGGACTCTGCTGAACTTGTGGTTCAAGCCTGTACTGTTTTGGAAGATATTCATGTCGGAGAAAGTATTGCTGTCAACGGCGTATGCCTTACCGTAACTTCTTTTTCTCAAAGCAGCTTTACCGCTGATGTGATGCATGAAACACTGAGTCGTTCTTCTCTTGGGAACCTCCATACAGGATGTTCCGTTAATCTTGAGCGGGCAATGCCCGCAAATGGTAGGTTCGGTGGGCATATTGTTTCAGGGCATATTGACGGCACTGGAAAAGTTACCGCTATTGCTAAGGACGATAATGCCATTTGGTATACCATCAAAACAAGCCCATCCATATTAAAATACATTGTAGAAAAAGGATCTATTGCAATGGATGGCATCAGCCTTACGGTGGCGAAACTGGATACAGAAAGCTTCAGCGTATCCATTATACCCCATACCGCTGCACAAACCATTTTATCGGAGAAACGCGTTGGCGATACCGTCAATCTGGAAAATGACTGTATTGGAAAATATGTGGAGCATCTGATGAGCACAGCACAGGCAAACACAAATATTACAGCTGAATTTCTTGAAAAATACGGCTTTTAGGAGGAAATAAAAATGTTTAGATTTAGTACAATTGAAGAAGCTCTGGAAGCCCTTAGGCTTGGAAATATTATTTTGGTTACAGATGATGAGGATCGCGAAAATGAGGGGGATTTTATATGTGCCGCTCAGTTTGCCACAACGGAAAACGTGAATTTTATGGCAGTACATGGTAAAGGACTTATTTGCATGCCGATGAGTGCTGATCTTTGTCAAAAGCTGCAATTTCCTCAGATGGTCAGCGACAACAAAGATAACCATGAAACGGCATTTACGGTTTCAGTAGATCATATATCGACAACTACCGGCATTTCCGCAGCAGAACGTAGCATTACCGCCATGAAATGTGTTGAGGAGGATTCAAAACCTGAGGATTTCCGTCGTCCGGGACATATGTTTCCACTGTTCGCTAAGAAAAACGGCGTTCTGGAGCGTAATGGACATACCGAAGCCACGGTAGATTTGATGCGGCTGGCAGGTTTAAAGGAATGCGGTCTTTGCTGCGAGATTATGCGAGAGGACGGAACTATGATGCGCACGCTAGAGCTTATGGAGCTGGCGCAAAAATGGAATCTGAAAATGATTACCATCAAATCCCTTCAAGAATACCGGAAACGAAATGAAAGGCTAGTTGAACAGGTTACCTCAGCTTCTCTCCCAACCCAATACGGTGATTTCAAGATTTTCGGATACATTAACAAACTCAATGGCGAACACCATGTTGCACTTGTCAAGGGTGAGATTGGAGATGGAGAAAATCTGTTATGCCGTGTTCATTCCGAGTGTCTGACTGGGGATGCGTTTGGTTCCATGCGTTGTGACTGTGGTCAACAGTTTGCAGCAGCCATGGCACAAATTGAGAAAGAGGGGCGGGGCATTCTACTTTACATGCGTCAGGAAGGTCGTGGTATTGGCCTCATTAATAAGCTGCGCGCTTATGCTCTTCAGGATCAAGGCATGGATACTCTAGAAGCTAATCTTGCACTTGGCTTTCCGGGAGATATGCGTGAGTATTACATAGGAGCACAGATCCTGCGTGATCTGGGTGCAAAGACTTTGCGGCTTCTTACCAACAATCCGGATAAGGTCTATCAGCTTTCCAACTTCGGAATGGAAATTACTGAGCGTGTTCCAATCCAAATGGACGCTACCGAGCAAGATTTATTCTACCTGCAAACCAAGCAGAAGAAAATGGGCCATATCCTAAATTATTAAGTGAAAAAGGAGATTATATAACAATGAAAACTTTTGAAGGAAAACTCGTATCCAAGGATATTCGGATCGGCATCGTTGCCGCAAGATTTAATGAATTTATTACAAGCAAGCTGCTAAGTGGCTCTCTTGACGGCTTAAAACGTCATGGGGTCAACGAAGACAGTATTGACATCGCATGGGTTCCCGGTGCATTTGAAATTCCGCTCATTGCTTCCAAAATGGCGAAAAGCGGGAAATATGACGCTATCATTTGTCTTGGTGCCGTCATCCGAGGCAGCACAACCCATTACGATTATGTGTGCAATGAAGTATCTAAAGGGATCGCTCACATAAGCCTTAACAGTGATATCCCTGTCATGTTCGGCGTGCTGACAACTGAAAATATCGAACAGGCAATTGAGAGGGCTGGCACCAAAGCAGGCAACAAGGGCTTTGATTGTGCAGTTGGCGCAATTGAAATGGTTAACTTGATCCACGAAATAGAAGAATAACAATTGCAAACCTCATTTTTGATTATGATAGAACACTTCATCTAAGTCTCCATGACTATGCTCCTGCCTTTCGCCTTTGCTGCGAATACCTTGAAAGAAGGGGTTAGCTCCACAGAAAAATTGGAGGGATAAAAAGATATGTCGCTATTTGAGAGTATCTGCTAATGAAATGCGGGCAAACTTTATACCAAATCTTGCTCAATCTGAAAAGGAAATACACCGCGGTATTATTGGCAATAAGATGACGGACACCCTTGTCTTAAGCTAACGGTTGGCATTATCAACCCCAATATCAGACTTTCACCGGCAAGTTTACACCCATGCTGGATGAACATATAAAAATCTAAGAGCGTACTCTTAGATTTTTATTTATTGTTTTAATTCTCATATGAAAATTCAATTTGATTTTTATCATTGTAAAGAGTTCTAATTCCCAGATTAAGTGTAGAAAAAGTAGCTAAACAAACAACTGTAGCTATAGCTATCATGATTGCAATTTGATAAAGAATTGCAGTAGTAGGAGGAGTGCCTGATAAAATTTGACCTGTCATCATCCCCGGAAGTGAAATTATACCCATCCCTACCATATTGTTTAAAGTTGGAAGGAGAGCTGTTTCTAAAGCATTTTGTGAAAATGGCAATAGTATTTTCTTTGGCTTTACCCCTAAGTTTAATAGGGTTTCAACTCTCTTTCTCTGGGAACTAAAATTATCTTTGAAACTCTTTAATCCTAAATTTACGCCAGTCATAGCGTTTCCCATTATCATGCCAGATAGGGGAATCGTATATTGAGGATTAAAAAAATCAACTCTTACAACTACTATGACAAAAAAAGCTAAGATGAGTAATCCCGAACCAGCCAAGGATAAAGCTGTTGCCCATTTAAAAGACTTATTAAGCCATTTATTCTTAGATAATGCCCTGTGTATAGCAAACAATGTCATAGCGATTAAATAAATACTCGTAAATAACGGACTTGGATTTTCAAATATATAAGTTAAAACAAAACCTGCTAGTGTCAGTTGCACAGTCATTCTTAAACTTGCGACGATTAATAGCTTTGTTTGATTTACATTTGCCTTCTTCATGATCGCTAAAACTACAATCAACAATAGATATATCAGCGAAAACTGAAAAATACTTAATTTAACTATACCGCTATTTGTCATATTGTCTTGCTCCCTTCGATATCTATTATATTTTCTGCAAATTCTTCAGAAAGGTTTTTATCGTGGCTTACTACAATCACTGTCATATCTCTAGTTTTAGCAAGTTTTATGATATCTCTCAATAAAGATTTTGCGTTTTGCGTATCCAATGCACTAGTTGGCTCATCAAGCATAATCACCTTAGGTAAAAACGACAAAAATATAGCAGTATAAAGCCTTTGAGCTTCTCCACCAGAAAGAATACTAGTCTGAGTTTCAAGTGGAAAATCAAGCTGGCATATTGAAAGAAAATATTTAATCTCTTCTTCGTTT
>DAONLG010000012.1:0-22350 GCA_035406565.1 Soehngenia sp. | reverse complement strand
TAAACAAATAGGAAAGAGGAAGATTAGATGAATGAGAGATTGATTAAGGATATTAATTTTATTGTTGAACTTGATAAAATGAAGAGCATTTACAGGAGGACTGAAGTTATAAATGAGAGAAAAAAAGAAGATGATGCCCAGCACTCATGGCATATTGCTATCATGGCTATGGTGCTTCATGAATATAGTGATGAAAAAATAGATTTACTTAAAACTATAAAAATGCTTTTAATACATGATTTGGTTGAAATATACGCTGGAGATACATTTTGCTATGACAAAATAGCAAATGGAGATAAAAAAGACAGAGAAGAAATTGCAGCTGAAAAGATTTTTGGATTATTAGAAGAGGATAAAGGAAGAGAATTTAAATCTCTTTGGGAAGAATTTGAAGCAATGGAAACTCCAGAAGCTAGATTTTCCGCATCTATGGATAGACTCCAGCCAATGTTAAATAATTACAATAATGCTGGAGGAACTTGGAAAGAATATAATGTTTCTAAAGAAGATATCTACAAAAGAATAGAACCAGTAAAACACAGTTCTAAAGAACTGTGGGATTTTGTTTTATACATGTTAGAAGATGCCCAAAAGAAAGGCTACATCGTAAAAGCTTAATACAAGAGAAAATTAATTTAGACATCAATAATTTATCTTAATAGCAATTATAGTGGGTAAAGGTATATAAAGGAGTATAAATAAATGTAGGAGGGATTTATAGTGATAAAAAATAAAAGTTTTCTCATAGCCATATTTTTAACAACAGTTCTTTTACTATCAGGATGCTCTAATAATCAATCAGAAGAGGAGCTTGCTAAAAAAGATGAAGAAATAAGCCAGTTAAACGCAAAAGTTGAAGAATTAAACAACAAAATTAAAGATTTGGAACAAAAATTAGAAGAAATTAACAATATGGATAAATATAAAAATAATGAAGTGCTGCTAAGAGCGTTAGAAACAGTAAACTATTTAAAAAATAAAGATATGGAAGGATTAGCTAGTGTAGTTCATCCTTTAATGGGTGTCAGATTTACACCATATGAATATATTGATTTGCAAAATGATTTAGTTTTTACAAAAGATAGAATAGCTAATTTTTTAGAAGATACACAAACATATACATGGGGGTCATTTGACGGATCTGGAGAACCAATTGTTATGACATTTGGAGAGTACTTTGATAGATTTATATATGATGTAGACTTTGCTAACCCTCAGATGATAGGCAACAATTACTCAATTGGAAAAGGGAACAGTCAAAATAACATAGCGGAAGCTTATCCAGATGCATATTTTATTGAATTTCATTTTTCTGGATTTGAACCTGAATATGAAGGCATGGATTGGCGAAGCTTAAGGCTTGTTTATGAAAAAATGGATGGAGTATGGTATTTAGTTGGTATAGTTCATGGGGAATGGACTATATAATTATCAATTGAATGGAGGGACATTTATGTTAGGTGGTTTTTTAATTGGTATATTTGTAGCTTGGATTTTATCATTTTTTGGAATCGACAGTATGATAATCCAGGGATTAAATGAACTTTTTAAAATACAGATTACAAGCGCCGGCTATTATACTTTATTTGCATTAATTGGTTTAGTTGGTGGAGCTATAAAAAATAAATAATAAGGGAATGGAAACAATTTGTTAAAAATTTATTTTAGTGATATAATAATTTAAAGAATAAAACTTGGGGGTTTTTATGGAAACATATGTAAAGTCAGTAAATTTATCTAAGAAATTTGGGGATTATATTGCTGTTAATAAAGTAAATTTAGATGTAAAAAAAGGCGAGATATACGGATTTTTAGGTCCAAACGGGGCAGGTAAAACTACTACTATTAGGATGCTTACAGGTTCTCTAAATCCATCAGAAGGGGAAGTTTATATTTGTGGGTTGCCTCTTAAAGAAAAAGAAATAGAAATAAAGAGAATGATAGGCGTTATTCCAGATGAACCTAAATTATATGAAGGTTTGAGAGGCAATGAATTTTTAGATTTTATAATTGGTATATACCAATTAAATAAAGATGATATAATTCCAAAGATAGAAGAATTATCAAGTGCATTTGGAATAGATTATTTAAATGATTATATTGGTGACTATTCACATGGGATGAAACAAAAGCTAATGCTTATTTCTGTGCTTATGAGAGAACCAGAAGTGATGTTTTTAGATGAGCCAACTGTGGGATTAGATGCAAGATCAGCTAGGCTATTGAAAGATTTACTCACTAAAACAGCTCAAAAAGGTTCTACTGTATTTATAACTACGCACGTGTTAGAGATTGCTGAAAAGATGTGCGATAGAATTGGGATTATTAATGAAGGGAAATTGATAGCAGAAGGAAATTTAGAGGAATTGAGGTCATTAAGTAAAGAAGGAAACACTAGTCTTGAAGATCTTTTCTTAGAATTAACGGGTAATGAAGATGTAATTGACATAGTGGAGGCACTTTAAAATGAGAGAATTTATACTGTTAAATAAATATGCATCTAAAGTTACAAAACCGAATAAGAATAGCAAGATAAATTACACAGGTATGTTAGGATGGATTATAACAATAATTGTAATGCTTTCTCTTACTGTACCTTTAGGATTTATTTTTTACGAAATAGGTAAAACTTTAATGATCCCACTAACTAGCCTTGGCTTAAATTATGATGGATATTTATTTGACATTTACTTATTTATTTATCCACTTACATTTGGCCTTTTGTCAGTATTAACATTAGTTCCAAGTATGGTATTTAATATATATGAATCAGAAGATTTGGAGTTTTTATTTACATTGCCAATTAAAAAATCTAGCATTTTTATTTTTAAATCAATCATGGGGTTTTCAATGGGCATGATTCCGCTAGGTATACTTGTTGTGATTGGGATAGTATATGCTCAATTAATTAAAGCAAATATAGTTCTTAGCATTATAGCAATATTAATTTTTATAATATTTTTGCTATTTCTATCATTATTGTTAGGCTCGTTTTTTGCTAGGATAATGACAAAATCAAGTGCTAAAATTATTTCACAAATATTTTTATATGTTAGTATAATCGGTTATGTAGTGGTGATGAATTTAATGCCTAAACAGATGCACGCTTCGCCACAAGATATGCTAAATAGTTTTAACTCGTTCTTTGGAGTAATTCGTGGGGAGTATTCATATTTATTGCCAATAAATTGGTTTTTGTATCTTGTAAACTTAGACATTAGAGTTTTCGGGATAGTTATTTTAGCAATATTTATTTTGGGATATTTTGTATATAAGAATTCTAATCATTTTGCATTAGAAAGTGGCAGAGGAAAAACTAAGGTTGCGAGAGGAGTTAGCGTTTCAAAGCACCCTGTGATAAATAAAGAATTGAGATTAACTTTTAGAAATCCGCAAAATTTGTTTGGAATTGCATATGCGATAATGTTTCCAATTATAATGCTATTAATAAATCAACAATTTTTAAGTGGCGCCATGTTTTTGGCTTTATTTGCTTCGATGTATACATCGAATTTAAGTATGCAACTTATGAGTGTAGAAAGAAAAACATGGCCACTTATAAGACTTTTACCTGTTGATGATAATTTCATATTGAGAGTTAAAGTTATGATTCCAACTGCAATATACACTTTAGTATATCTTATAGTTTTAATTGTTTCATACTTTTGGATAGGAATAAACCCTATTATGTTTGTAAGTATTATCCCGATGATTGCAGTGCTGCTATTTTCGTCTTATTTTGGACTATATATATTTTTAAATAATCCCAACAGGGATTTCAATGGGCCAGCAGTAAAACTTAATTTTAGAGAGTCTGTTTCAATACAGTTTACATCTTTTTTATTCGGATTGGGTTCAATAATACCATTTATAATGCTGGATTTTATAAATGAAAATTCAAAAATGTGGGTTAAAATAATAGCTTGGTTTGGGCCTTGGATTATTTTGATAATCGCGGTATCTATAACCACTAAAATTGCAAAATCAACTAAAATAGCTTTGCAAAATTGGGAATAGAGGTGATTTATTGAAGGGCTATTGTTTCGATTTGGATGGCACATTAATTGATTCAATGTGGATTTGGGATAGGTTACCTTATGATTATCTGTTGTCTAAAGGGATAAATCCTCCGGAAAACATTAGAGAAAAGTTAAAGCAATATAGTCTTAAAGAAGCATCTTCGGTTCTGAAAGACATGTTTGATTTAAAAGAATCAAATCAACAAATAAATATAGAGATGGAAAATATGTTAAAAAAATTCTATGAGGAACAAGTTGAGCTTAAGAAAGGTGCTTTAGAATTATTAAAAAATTTAAAAACTAATAATTCAAAGATAGCGCTTGTAACAGCGACTGAAGAGAAGCTTTTACTACCAGCAATTAAGAGATTGGGAATCCATGAATATTTTGATTTTATCCAAACCTGTGGCAATGTAGGATTTGAAAAATATGATGTCAACTTTTTTAAAATCTTAATTAATAGATTAGGCTTAGCTACAAAGGATGTATTTTTGTTTGAAGATGCTTTACATTCTATGGAAACAGCTAAAAAACTTGGAATAAAAGTTGTTGCGATTAAGGATTCAACAAATTTATCGGATTGGGATAAGATATGTATGACTGCTGATATCTGTTTAAATGACTTAACCGAATATAATTTAGAAGACTTATAAAAAAATGTTGATAATTATCTTAAACTATGATATTTTAAAATAAATAAATACCTTTAAACTAATCCAGAGAGGTTAGAAAGGAGAGCGGACGAGCCTTCTTACAACTTATATAGAAGGCTTTTATTCTAACGCATCCTTCAGGTAAAAAGGAGGATTAACATGTTAAAAGGAAGAAACCTAGTAGACCCAGAAGACTTTACTTTAGAAGAGTTAGAAAGCATATTTAAATTAACTCAAGAAATAATTGAAAATGAAGAGGATTTTAGTGACATTTGTCATGGTAAAATCCTAGCTACTCTATTTTATGAGCCTAGCACGAGAACCAGATTTAGCTTTGAAGCTGCCATGCTTAGATTAGGTGGCCAAGTAATTGGGTTTTCGGAGCCAGGCTCTTCTTCTGTAGCGAAAGGAGAGAGCTTAGCAGATACATTAAGAACTGTAGGAGCTTATGCAGACATAATAGCGATGAGACACCCAAATGAAGGTGCTCCAATTCATGGAGTAGAGTATTGTCCAGTTCCACTGATAAATGCGGGAGATGGTGGGCATCAACATCCTACTCAAACTTTAACTGATTTATTTACAATATTAGATGCACACAAGAGATTAAACAATCTCACAATAGGTTGTTGTGGGGATTTAAAATTTGGCAGAACCGTACATTCACTTCTCAAAGCAATGTCTAGATATGAAAATGTAGACTTTGTACTAATTTCACCTCATGAGTTACAAATTCCAGATTACTTAATGGATGAATTAAAAAGAAAAAATATAAAAGTACAAGAAGAAGAAAGACTCGAAAATGTCATAGATAAATTAGATGTGCTTTACATGACGAGAGTCCAAAAAGAAAGATTTTTTAATGAAGCAGATTATGTCAGATTAAAGGATAGCTATATATTAGATTTAGAAAAATTAAAGGATGCAAAAGAAAATTTAGCAATATTACATCCGCTCCCAAGAGTAAATGAAATAAAAATCGAAGTGGATGATGACAAGAGAGCTTGGTATTTTAGACAAGTTAAAAACGGTATGTATGTAAGAATGGGACTTATTGCAAAACTTTTGGGGGTAAGATAAATGTTAGAGATCACAAGTATAAAAAAGGGAATTGTCATAGATCACATAAAACCAGGAATGGGACTAAAGATATTTGAATATTTAAAATTAGATAAAGCAGATTATACTGTGGCTTTGATAATGAATGCATCAAGTAAAAAGTATGGAAGAAAGGACATAATAAAGATTGAAAACACCATCGATATTGACTTGAATGTATTAGGATTTTTAGATCCTAATATTACTGTGAATTTAATTGAAAATGAGAGGATAATCGATAAAATTAAGTTGGCTATGCCTGAGTATGTTGAAGACATAATAAAATGTAAAAATCCTAGATGCATAACTACTGTAGAAAGAGAAATAACACATAGATTTAGGCTAGTAGATGAGCAAAATTCAACTTATAAATGCGTATATTGTGACCATATATATAAATGGGAGTAATTCAAATGATTATAAAAAATATACGGCTGGTTGACAAAGAAAAAGATTTTTTTACAGATGTATTAATAAAAAATAATAAAATAATTAATTTGAGTGAGTCAATAGAATCAGAGGATGAAAAATTAATCATAAATGGTGAAAACCTTGTATTGATGCCATCATTTATAGATTTACATGCTCATTTTAGGGACCCAGGATATATTTATAAAGAAGACATTTTAAGCGGAAGCAGGGCGGCAGTTAGAGGTGGATTTACTTACGTAAATTTAATGGCAAATACAAATCCAATATGTTCTGATGAAAAAATTGTTTCATATGTATTGCAAAAGGCCAGAAATATTGGATTAATTGATGTCAATCAGACTCTTTCCATAACCGAAAACTTTGATGGAGTCTCCCTTAACCATCTTGCGAATATCTCTAAAGCTATAAAAGTAATATCTGACGATGGAAAAGGTATAAAAAGTTCCAGAGTTATGTATGAAGCACTGACAAAAGCAAAAGAGAAAGACTTAGTAGTGTTGGTTCATGCTGAGGATGAAGAAATTTCAAAGATAGACTATAGATTAGCAGAAAACTTGGAGACAGTCCGGGATATATATATAAACAAAAAAATAAATGCTAAGTTGCATTTAACCCATGTGAGTACAAAAGAAGCCATCGAAGATATTGAAAGGGCAAAGAAAGAAAATAATAATGTAACATGCGATGTGACACCCCATCACATCGCACTATGGGATAATGATTATAGAGTAAACCCGCCTATTAGGGGAAAAGAAGATGTTGATAGACTAATAAAGGCTATAAAAGATGGTGTAGTGGATGCAATAGCAACTGACCATGCACCTCATAGTATTGAAGACAAACAAAAAAATGCTCCAGGGATGGTGGGCTTAGAGACAGCATTTAAAGTTGCATATACCACTTTAGTAAAATCAAAGTACATTGATTTAAAAAGGCTATCAAGTTTATTAACTTATGGGCCAGCTAGAATTTTAAATTTAGAATATGGAATATTACAAAGCGGCAGTAAAGCAAATTTTGTAATAATAGATATAGAAAAAGAATCAGTTGTAAATTCAAATGATTTTTATTCTAAATCAAAGAACACTGCATTTGAGGGCATGAAATTTTATGGAGAAATATTGATGACAGTTAAAGACGGAGAAATAAAATACATTGATGATGATTTTAAAAAGGAGAGATTTTGTGATAATTGAGAAGCTTTATAAGAGAGTTGAAGAAAAAGGATGTGTATGCGTAGGACTAGATACTGCAGTTGATTATATACCAACTCAAATTAAAAATAGGTATCAAGATATCGATGAGGTTGTATTTCAATTTAATAAAAGGATTATCGATGCTACTTATGACATTGTAAGCACATACAAATTACAAATAGCCTATTATGAAGCGCTAGGAATTAAAGGATTGATGGCTTACTCAAAGACTTTGAAATATTTAAAATCAAATGACCTTATTTCGATAGGAGACATAAAAAGAGGAGATATAGCTGCTACAGCAATTATGTATAAAAGAGCACATTTTGAGGGTGAGTTTGAAGCCGACTTCATCACTTTAAACCCATATATGGGATTTGATAGTGTTACACCTTATTTAGATAATATAGCACAAGGCGATAAGGGTGTATTTGTGCTTCTCAGGACTTCAAACCCAGGTGCTAAGGATATTGAATATTTAAAGTGTGAAGATGGCAGGGAAATTTATTATCATGTAGGAGATAAACTATATGAATTATCAAATAAATATTTATCCGCATGTGGATATTCGCCAATAGGTGCAGTAGTAGGTGGAACACATGTTGAGGAAGCTATGGAAATAAGGAACAGATATGAAAACATGTTTTTCTTAATCCCTGGGTATGGAGCTCAAGGGGCTAAAGGAAATGATGTGAATCTGTACCTTAGAAATGGGAATGGCGGGATAGTTAATTCTTCAAGAGGTATAATAACAGCACATAAAGGTAAAGAAGATGAATATGAAAATTTCAGTCAACATATTAGAAAGGCAGTCTTTGATATGAGGGAGGATATTGGCTTTGAAAGAAGGTAATATTGAGTGTAATGTCATAGAAAATAAAGAAATCGCTGAGAATATATACAAGATAACTTTACGAGGAGATATTTCAGGGAATCCAGGTCAGTTTTATATGGTTAGAGCTTGGAATGGGCTTGATCCTTTTTTATCAAGGCCTCTAAGCATATCAGATATTCAAGGAGAACATATTAGCTTTGTATACGAATTAAGAGGGAAGGGTACGAAAGAATTATCTTTAATTAAAACCGATGAAACAATTCAATTAACAGGACCACTCGGGAACGGATTTACTGTAAATGAGGATTTAAAATCTGCAGTAGTTAGCGGTGGAGTAGGCATAGCTCCTATGATTTATCTGCTTAAAAAATACCACAAAAGAATGGATATGTTTGCTGGCTTTAGAGCAGAACCTTATCTAATTGACGAATGCTTTGCTCATTCTAATAATTTACATGTTGCATCTGAGGAAGGATTAGGCTGGCATAAAGGACTAGTTACAGAATTAATAAATGTTGATGATTATGATGTAATTTATGCTTGCGGGCCAGAACCTATGTTGAAAGCATTAGCTGAGATGATAAAAAATAAAACTATACTTTATATATCAATGGAAAACCACATGGCTTGTGGGATAGGAAGCTGTTTAGGGTGCACAATCCAAACAAGACATGGGATAAAGAGAGTTTGCAAAGACGGCCCTGTTTTCGAGGCAAATGAGGTGTATTATTATGAATAGCAATGTCGAGTTTTTAGGAATAAATTTTAAAAATCCTGTAATTGCAGCTTCTGGAACTTTTGGATATGGAAAAGAGTACGATGAATATTTTGATATAAGTATATTAGGTGGTATATCAACGAAAGGATTGACATTACATGAAAAAACAGGAAATCTTGGAAGAAGAATACATGAGACTCCTTCAGGGCTTATGAATAGCATAGGTTTACAAAATCCAGGTATTGATAGATTTATAGAAGAGGAACTTCCTTTTTTATTGAATAAGGACATAGTGATATTAGCAAATTTGGGCGGTGACAGTATTGAAGAATATGTTTTAGGAGCTATAAAATTAGATGAAACTAATATACCTATTATAGAACTCAACATATCCTGTCCAAATGTAAAAGAAGGCGGAATGGCCTTTGGAATTGATGAAAAAGTAGCTTATGAAGTTGTTAAAGAAGTAAGAATGGTGACAAATAAGAAATTAGTTGTAAAGCTTTCGCCAAATGCTAAAGATATTTCGAAAATGGCACAAGCTTGCGTGAAAGCAGGTGCTGATGGATTGTCTTTAGTTAATACTTTCAATGCACTTGCGATAGACATATATAAAAGAAAGCCAATATTTAATAATATTACGGCTGGATTATCAGGGCCATGTATTAAACCTATAGCACTTAGGATGGTATATGAAGTAAGAAAAGCAGTAGATGTTCCAATCATAGGAATTGGCGGCATAATGGACTGTGAGGATGCAATTGAGTTTATCATGGCAGGTGCAGATTTAATACAAGTGGGCAGTGCTAATTTTAGAGATATATACGCCACAAAGAAAATTGTAGAAGGAATAGAAGAATTCATGAAAAAAGAAAGAATAAACAATTTGAAAGAAATTACAGGGATAATTGGAGGTAAATGATGGAAATATTTGATTTATTAATTCAAACTGGTGCTATACTAGAAGGGCATTTTCTATTGTCATCAGGCAAACACAGTGACCAATATGTTCAATGTGCAAAATTGCTTCAATACCCAGATAAAGCTGAGATTGTAATAAAAAAAATCGTAGAAAAAATAAAAGATCTAGATATTGATGTTGTGGTTGGGCCTGCAATGGGTGGAATAATCGTAAGCTATGAAATTGCAAGACAAATTGGGAAACCATCTTTATTTACTGAGAGAGAAGACAATATTATGAAATTAAGGAGAGGGTTTGAAATTCTAGAAGGTCAAAAGGTGCTTATTGCAGAAGATGTTATAACAACAGGAAAGTCATCATATGAAACCATTGAAGTAATTGAGAGCTTAGGAGGAAAAGTGATTGGAATTGCAGCTATAATCGATAGAACCGTTGAAAAGATTAAATTTCCTATTTACTCTGCACTGAAGTTAGAAGCTAAAGTATATGATGCAAATGACTGTCCATTATGCAAAGCTGGTTTACCTTTAGTAAAACCTGGCAGCAGAAAATTTAAATAAAACTTAATAATTTGAAATATGAATAACACCTCTTTAAATTAAACAAAATAGGTGTTATTCTATTATTGTGGAGATGATTTTATGCTAACAGGAATTGATATAATCAAAAACGATAGAATAGAAAAAATTTTAAAAGAAAATAAAAACTCATTTTATGAAAGAGTTTTTACGGTGAATGAGCTGAATTACATAAAGGACAAAAAAGAATCCATTGCGACTGTAGCCGGATTATTTGCTGCAAAAGAAGCTATTTCAAAAATGATAGGGACAGGCATAGGAGAAATTTCATGGAAAGATATTGAGATAAAACACAATGGTTTAGGCAATCCATTTATATGCTTAAATAGGAAACTCAGATCAACATTTAATATATTGGGAATTGAAGATGTAGATATATCTATCTCAAACGAAAAAGAATATTCTATTGCTGTAGCTGTAGCTTTAACAGGGAAAAATACTAAGGTGGAAATACCAGTAAACATGCCTTATCGATTGAATAAAAGGAAGTTAGATTCACATAAAGGAGATTTTGGGAAAGTTGGAATTATTGCTGGCAGCATCGGAATGACAGGAGCCTTGTATTTATCAGCATATTCTGCTTTAAGAAGTGGATCAGGACTTGTTTATGGATTAGTCAACTCATCTTTATTAAATAATACTAATATTGTACCAACTGAAGCTATATTAAGAGATATAGAATGTTTTGTGTTAGGCAAAATGGATATTAATGATTTTTCATCACTGCTCATAGGCCCTGGGATGGGTATTGGCTACAAACAATTAACTTATATAGATAATTGTATAAATAATTTTAAAGATACACTGATAATCGATGCAGATGGTTTAAATAACATCTCAGACGATATAGAGATTTTGAACGAAAGGGGTGGTAAAACTATAATCACACCACATCCTGGAGAGATGTCTAGATTGATTAAAAAAGACATAAATTACATAAATCAACATAAAGAAGAATGTGCAGTCAATTTTTCTAGAGAACTAAATGTAATTACAGTATTAAAAGGTTATGAAACCATAGTGACAGATGGCAATTCTATTTATAAAAACTATTCAGGAAATCCTGGGATGTCGACAGCAGGAAGTGGAGATGTCTTGGCGGGTATAATTGCATCTTTTGTTGGGCAGGGATATGATCCTTACGAGGCTAGTGTGATGGGGGTTTATGTGCATGGACTTGCTGGTGATTTAGCTAAAGAAGAGTATGGAGAATACGGAATGATAGCAAGAGATATAATAGAATATTTACCAAAGGCAATTAGCTGTATCGTAAAATAATATCATATTGGAGATGTATAATATGTTTACAAATCATAGAGAAACTTTTCTTGAAATTAATTTAGACAATATAGAACATAATTTCAATGAAATAAAAAGAATAGTGAATGATAAAACGATAATCATGCCTGTAATAAAAGCAAATGCTTATGGACATGGCTCAGTTGTTTTAGCTAAAAAATATTTGCAAATTGGAGCAGCTAGATTTGCAGTTTCTATATTAGATGAAGCGATTGAACTTCGAAGAGAAAACATAAATGTTCCAATTTTAATGCTAAATTATACTAGCCCAACTAGATATGAAGAAGTTTTATTGTATGATTTAATTCAAACGATATATAAATATGAAGATGCAAAAAAATTATCTCAAAAAGCTATGGGATTAGGAAAAACCGCAAAGATACATATAAAGATTGACACTGGAATGGGCAGGTTAGGATTTTTACCAACGGATGAATCTATTGATGAAATACTAAAAATAAGCACTCTCCCAAATATAAGCATAGAGGGTATATTCACACATTTTGCAAAGGCGGATGAAAAAGATAAAACAGAAACAATTGAGCAATTTAATAAATTTATGCACATGGTAAACCAATTAGAACAAAGAGGTCTGAGTATTGAACTTAAACATGTATCAAATTCTGCAGCAATAATTGATATACCAGAATATAATTTAGATTTAGCAAGGCCTGGAATAATTCTTTATGGGCTTTATCCTTCGGATGAGGTGAATAAGAACAGGATTAATTTAAGGCCAGCTATGACTCTTAAGTCAATCATATCAAATATAAAAAATGTTCCAACAAATACTGGTATCAGTTATGGGCATAAGTTTATGACAAAAAAACCTTCAAAAATAGCAACCGTTCCTATTGGATATGCTGATGGTTATACAAGATTGTTATCAAACAAGGGAAAAGTTTTCGTCAATGGTCAATTAGCTAATGTAGTCGGCAATATTTGCATGGATCAACTGATGATAGATGTTACAGAAATACAAAATGTAAACATTGGAGATGAAGTCGTATTATTTGGAGATAAAGAAGAAGGATACCCTCATGTTGATGAAATTGCAAAGTCAATTGGGACAATAAATTATGAGATTACATGCATGATTAACAGAAGAGTTCCGAGAGTATATATAGAAAATGGAAAAATTACTGAGATTGTAGAATATTTGACAGATTGATATAACTATTGACATGGTTTTTACTAAAGTTATATAATCATCATGTAATAATGTTTTAATATCTCTAAGCCTATAAGGGGGTGGATTTCTTGGCACAAGTTAATTTAAGACTTCCAGTAATATTAAATGAAAATGACATCTTATTTAGACAGCTACAAATTTTGTGTAATAATGGTTGCAAATGTAAGAAATATCAAGAATTTATAAAAGCTTATGAGGAAGTCAGCCAAATCAACTTAACCCTTGCTGAAATAGGCATTGAGGAGGATATGATTGACTTGATGTATTACGAAATAAACTTGGGGCATAGATTTTTATGATAGTAAAAAGAGGAGAAATATATTATGCGGATCTTAGTCCTGTGGTTGGCTCAGAACAAGGTGGAGTAAGGCCTATACTTATAATACAAAATGATGTTGGAAATAAGTATAGCCCTACTGTAATAGTAGCGGCAATTACTTCTCAAATCAATAAAGCTAGGCTTCCTACCCACGTCGAGATTACTGCTCAAGATTTTGGGCTGCCAAAGGACTCTGTGGTCTTATTAGAACAAATTCGTACTATTGATAAAAAAAGGCTTAGAGAAAAAGTAGGGAAATTTGATGACGAAATGATGAAAAAAATTGATGAGGCATTAAAGATAAGTGTTGGACTTGGGGATTACTAATAAATACATATTTTAAAAATAATAAGCACTTAGAAAAGTTTAAAGTGCTTATTATTTTTGCTTATTTATAGTATAATGAAAGTTGATAATTAAGTTAATAATTTATAAAGAGGTGTTTTTTGAATGAAAATAAAAAATAAATTAATCATATTTACAATGGCAGGAATATTTGTGGGGACTGGTTTATATATGAATTTAGGTGATATTACTAGTTTTGCTAGTGCTGGTTCTGAAACCGATCCTTTGATAACTTTAAGTTACTTAGAACAAAGAATTTCAGAGGTAAAAAAATATGTCGATGATAAGATAGGCAGTTTAAACAACTCTAATTCCAATACTTTAGAGGTAATAGAGCTTAAAAATGGGCAAAAGATAATAGGAAGAGAAGGAACAGAGTTTATATTAAGAAGTGGGAAAGCTGCTGCAAAAGTTAGTGATCTAGGAGGAATATCAGATGTTACAGATGGTGTTGATTTAAAAGAAGGAGAAAATATTCCCCGAAATCATCAATTGATCATTCCAAGAGATGATGGTAGAGGATTAGTCATCATGCAAGATTCAACATTTGTTCTAGTTAGAGGTGAATATATAATTGAGTAATAACAAATTACATTTCGATGTAAAAATGACAAGTGAAGTTTCAAATGAGGATGAGCTATCTTTTTTAAAACTTTTCAACTTTATATTCAACGAAGATATGAGTAGTTTGTGGTTTGATTGGAAATACAGAAAAAATATTTATGGTGATTCAATTCATGTGTTTTGCTATGATGATAAAAAATTAATTGGAATAAGATGTTTCTGGAGAAATGATTTAAATAATCAGATTTCTTATCAACCATGCGACACTGCTGTATTAGAAGAATATCGTAAAATGGGAATATTCTCTCAGATGAGCAAATTAGCTTTAGAAAAAAGCAGAGGTTCTTTTATATATAATTTTCCAAATGAGAATTCACTCCCTGCTAATTTGAAACTAGGGTGGCAGATATATAAAAAAAGATATCTCACTTTAAACATTAATGAAGCTGATTTAAATAAGAAAGAAGATTATATAGATGGAGATTATTTAAAGTGGAGATTTGTTGATAATCCAAACAATAAATATTATTATTCAAATGGGAAAGAAGCTTCATATTTACTATTAAAGAGAAAAAACGGGATTTATTATTATTTAGGAAATTTTGATCCTGCATACAATCATTATTTCCAGAAAAAAAATTTTGGTATGATATTTAAGTATGTAGATAAAGAAACTCTATTTTATAAGTTATTTAAAAATAATAGTGTTACTGTATTTTATGATAACAGGTTAGATAAAAATGAGTTTCCTGATATTCCCATGAATAAGGCAGACTATTTTTAGATGAAGGTGATACTTTGAATAAAAGCAAATTAAAAAAAATACTTAAAAAACCAATAAGCGTTATAAATGGAATTTACACCAAATATGTGTATTTTAGATCTCCTAAGAAAGATATCTATGATGTAGATCATCTAATGGGGTTAAATGATAGAGTTATTGTATTTGCACCTCATGTAGATGATGAGACAATAGGCTTAGGAGGAACATTAATCAAATACAAAGAGAAAGCCAGTGAAGTGTATATTGTATATATAACAGATGGCAGTGGAGCAACCACTGATTTAAACAAAGAGGAACTGATAAAAAAAAGAAAAAGTGAAGCGCAGACACTTAAAGAAATTTATGGAATTAGTGAAATTATATTTCTAGATTATAAAGATTCTGAAGTGAACTTTGAAGATGACAAATTAATTCGTGATATCAAGGGAATTGTTGAAGATATAAAACCTACCATCATATACATTCCATTTTTAGTTGATTCACACATAGATCATTACAATACTTCAATAGCTGCTATAAAAGCACTAGAAAACATAGAAAGTATAGATAATCAAAACATAAAAATATTATGTTATCAAGTTAATAGTCCAATTATGCCTGAACTGATAACAAATATAACAGCTCTTACTAAGGAACAATTTGAAAATAAAAAAAGAACTTTTAGAATATTTACTTCACAATGGGCTATGGGATTTAATGCTTTTATATTACTTGATGAGAGACAGAAAATTTATTATAAAAAAGGTGTAGCCGCAGAAGTATTTGTAAAAGCTGAATTAGATTCATTAATAAAGGCTGCAAAATACCTTATAGAGAATGGATACAATCCCTTGGACTATGTTCAACTTAGCAGCGAATTTAATTTAATTAAAGCATTTAGACATAATAAAAATAAAAAGATACAGTATAGCAATAAAGTTAAAGAGATTCTCTTCGGAGAGGAGGGAGGCTCTAATAAAATGAGCCATCAAGCTTGAAAGTATTGCATTTAATTAGTGGGGGAGATAGTGGAGGAGCAAAGACTCATATTATATCTCTATTAAAAGGGCTTAGCAAATCGATAAATGTTAAATTGATATGTTTTATAGAAGATTCATTTTATCAAGATGCTTTAAAAGAGGGAATAAATATTGAAGTTTTCAGACAAGATAAGAGATTTGATTTATCTGTAGTTGATAGACTGGTAGCTGAAATAAACAAAGAGGATTATGATATAATCCATTGTCATGGTGCTAGGGCTAACTTCATAGCTACATTTTTAAAACGCAAAGTAAATAAACCCTTTGTTACAACAATTCATAGTGACTACAAATTAGATTTTAAAGACAATTTTTATAAGAGGCTTGTATACACAAATCTCAATAGAATTAGTTTAAAAAAATTCGATTACTATATAGCAGTTTCAGATACTTTTAGAAATATGCTGATAGATAGAGGCTTTAAACGAGACAAGATTTTTGTGACATATAATGGTATTGATTGTGATAAAGAAGAGTATTTTGTTCCCAAAGAAGATTTCTTAAAAAGATATGAAATTAACTACGATGAAGATGATGTATTTGTAGGGATTTTAGCTAGACTAGATAAAGTAAAAGACCATGTTACATTTATAAAAGCAGTAAACGAGGTATTAAAGAAACGTAAAATTAAAGTATTGATTGCTGGAGAAGGACCTGAAAAAGAGGAATTAGAAAGAATGTTAAAGGAATATGGCATAGAGAAAGACGTTTATTTACTAGGCTATGTAAAGGATCCTTATTCTTTTATAAATTCGATTGATATAAATTGTTTGACCTCTATCAGTGAGAGCTTCCCTTACACAATCCTTGAAGGAGCAAAATTTAAAAAACCTGTTGTAACGACAAATGTAGGTGGTATAAATAAACTTGTTAAAAATGGAGTGAATGGGTTTCTGATAGAAGTGGGTGATTATTTAGATTTAGCTAATAAAATTCTTTACCTAGCTGAAAATACAGAAGAAAGAACTAAAATGGGGGAAAAACTCCATGACGATGCTTGTGAACATTATTCATATAACTCTATGGCACAGAATCACATAAAGATTTATAACTATATATTAAGCTCTTCTCCAAAAGTTTTAATGTCAGGTTATTTTGGATTTGACAACAGTGGAGATGATGCGATACTCAAGGCTATAGTTAACGACTTGCTCAATTATGACAATAGTCTAAAAATTAAAGTTTTATCCAATAATCCTGATAAGACTGAGAAAATGTGTGAAGTATTTTCTGCTAACAGATTTAAAATAAAAGAAGTTCTTTTATCGATTAAAGAAACAGATTTATTAATAAGTGGTGGGGGTAGTTTGCTGCAAGATGTAACATCTACTAGATCCCTGTTGTATTATTTAACCTTGATGAAATTAGCTCTAATGTTTAAAAAACCAATATTTGTGTATGCAAATGGGATTGGGCCTATAAACAAGAAGATAAATAGAATACTGACACGCAATATTCTCAATAAAGTAGATTACATCTCTTTAAGGGATAATTTATCAAAAGAATACTTAGAAAAATTGGGAGTAAAAAATAAAAATATTAAGGTGACTGCAGATCCTGTATTTACATTAAAAGCAACTGAAGAAAATTTGGCGATTGGCATATTAGAAAATGAAAAAATTCCCATTGACAAGCCAATTGTAGGCATATCAATAAGAAGTTGGGACAATGAAGATGAGAAAATATTAATAGAATTAACAAAGACAATAGATTATTTGATAAATACGAAGCGGGTAAATGTAATTTTAATACCAATGCATTACAAAGAAGACATTAAAATAAGCAAACGCTTATTGGAATTGACAAATTTAGAAGGATGTTTTATTCTTAGAAATGAATATCCTGTAGAAAATATTTTAAGCATAATTAAAAAAATGGATTTAATTATATCTATGAGATTGCATACTTTGATATATGCAGCTTCTCAAGCGACACCCATGATTGGAATTGTTTATGATCCAAAAGTAGAAGGATTTTTGAAGGAATTAGAGTACGATTATTACGTGGATGTAAATGACATAAAATCAGAACATCTGATTGATTATATCGAAAAAATATATATAAATAAACAAACGATTGTAAACAAAATGACACAAAAAAAAGAAGATTTAATAAAATTATCTAAAGAAAATGTCGAATTAGTCTATAGCTTGTTGGGAAGGTGAATTGATGGATAGAGTGAATTTCTTTGGTATACACGTTGAAAACACTACTCTAGAGGATATCAGCAAAGATTTAGAAAATGCATTGTTGAAAAAGGAAAAAACAACTGTATTTACTCCGAATACTGAAATTGTGATGATGGCAAAGAAAGATGAAAGATTAATCAGATTAATAAACTCAGCAAATCATGTTATTCCAGATGGAATAGGATTGATCTACGGGGCTAAATTAAAAAAGATAAATTTAAAAGAAAGAGTTACCGGATACGATACTTCTATAAAACTATTAGAAATAGCTAATAAACATGGTTTGGGTTTATATCTTCTAGGTGGAAAAGATGGAGTAAGTAAAGAAGCATTTGATAATATATTAAAAAAATATCCAAATATTAGATTGTGTGGATATCACCATGGCTATTTTAGCGGTTCACATACAGGAGATGAAAATTCATCAGAGGAAAAAGAAGTGATTGAAGACATAAATAGATCTAAACCCGATATAATATTTGTTGGATTTGGATTTCCTAAACAAGAACTATGGATAGACAAAAATAAAGATAAAATTAATGCTACAGTTATGATAGGAAATGGTGGAGTAATTGATGTCCTATCAGGGAGAGTAAACAGAGCACCAGACATATTTATCAAATTAAATTTAGAATGGTTTTATAGACTTATTAAAAACCCTTCAAGGATAAAGAGACAAATATACTTACCTATGTTTTTAATTAAGGTAATATTTGATAAAAACGCAATAAATCAGTTAAATTAGGAGGAGATTTTATGAATATTGATCAACTTTGTGTAAATACAGTTAGAATGCTTGCAGCAGAGGCTGTAGAAAAAGCAAAATCTGGGCACCCTGGAATGCCTTTAGGTGCAGCACCTATGGCATATACTTTGTGGGCGAAGGTTATGAATCACAATGGTAAAAATCCGAATTGGATAAATAGAGATAGATTTGTTTTATCCGCAGGTCATGGATCTATGTTATTGTACTCATTACTTCATTTATTTGATTATGGTTTAACTATTGATGATTTGAAGAATTTTAGGCAACTAGATAGTCTAACACCAGGACATCCTGAATACGGTCACACCAAAGGCGTAGAGGCTACCACTGGACCATTAGGACAAGGCATATCAATGGCTGTAGGAATGGCAATGGCTGAGGCACATTTATCGAAAATATTTAATAGAGATAATTTCAATGTAATTGACCATTACACATATGTAATAGCTGGAGATGGAGATCTGATGGAAGGGGTAAGTAATGAAGCATCATCTTTAGCAGGAACATTGAAATTAGGCAAGCTGATAGTATTATATGACTCGAACTCTATCTCAATAGAAGGCAGTACTGACATTGCTTTTACAGAAAATGTTAGAAAAAGATATGAAGCTTTAGGTTGGGAAACACTTTATGTCGAAGACGGAAATGACTTAGAAGCTATAGAAAAAGCTATATTGCAGGCAAAGAAAAATTTAAACCAACCTACATTAATTGAGATAAGAACTCATATAGGTTATGGTACAGATAAGCAAGATAGTGCATCTGCTCATGGCGAACCACTAGGAGATAGTAATATAGAACTGCTTAAGAAAAACTTAAATTGGCAATATCAAGCATTTGAAGTGCCTGAGGAAGTAAAAAGCCATTTAAAAGAAGTGTGTGACAACTTGGCTAACAAGGAAAAAGAATGGAATGAAATGTTTAAAAAATATATGGATGAATATCCAGAGTTAGCAAAAGAGTTAAAAGCTTGGATTAACAAAGATATTCCTACTGAATATTTGGATTCAGATGATTTTTGGAGTTTTGAAAAGGATTTATCAACAAGAGAAGCATCAGGAATATTAATTAACAGATTGGCTGAGATTATTCCGAATTTAATAGGAGGTTCTGCCGATTTAGCACCATCTACAAAGACGTATATGAAAAATAGAAAAGATTTCTCATCCGAAGACTATTCGGGATCCAATATTCATTTTGGAGTAAGAGAACATGCAATGGGAGCTATATTAAATGGACTTTCTTTACATGGAGGAGTAAGGCCATTTGGTGCCACATTCTTCATTTTCTCTGATTATATGAAACCTGCAATGAGGTTGTCGTCTATGATGAAACAGCCTGTCACATATGTATTAACTCATGATAGTATAGGAGTAGGAGAAGATGGACCAACTCATCAACCTATTGAACAACTAACTGTATTCAGAGCACAACCTAATTTTATTACTTTTAGACCTTGTGATGCAAGAGAAACTGCTGCAGGCTGGTATACAGCAATAAAATCATCAGAAACTCCTGTTGGACTAGTTCTTTCTAGGCAAACTCTTCCTTTGTTAAACGGAACAGGAAAAGAAGCATTAAAAGGAGGATATATTTTAAAAAAAGAAACTAAAAAACTTAAATTGATATTATTAGCAACAGGTTCAGAAGTAAATTTAATTTATAAAGCAAGTGAAATATTAGAAGAAAAAGGAATTGGAACAAGAGTAGTAAGTATGCCTTCATTCGAACTTTTTGAAATGCAAGATGATGATTATAAACAAAAAGTTCTTCCTTCCAATATAAGGGCTAGAATTGCTGTCGAAGCAGGCTCATCATTAAGCTGGTACAAATATGTCGGTTTAGATGGGAAAATCATTTCTATTGACAATTTTGGAGCTTCTGCACCTGCTAATAAACTGTTTGATAAATTTGGGCTTAGTGTTGAAAACATAGTAAAAAATGCACTAGACTTAATTAATTAAAGGGGGAGCCTTTTGGCTTCCTCTATTGATGTATTAAATTAATATTTATTATTTATAATAAATATGTTATATTAAATACTCGGAGGAAAGTTATGAATATAAAATTAGTCGCTATAGATATGGATGGCACATTATTAAATGATCGTGGAGAGGTAAGCAGTGAAACAATAGAAGCACTTAAAGCTGCACAAAGGAAAAATGTAGAGATTGTCATTTCAACAGGTAGAGTTTTAAAATCAGCTCTTTACTTTGGAGAAAAACTGGGGCTAAAGAGTCATACCATAGCTTCAAATGGAGCAATCATAACTGATAGGGATTTAAGGATTATTTACAATTCGCCATTAGATAAACAGACAATCAAAACAGTTGTAGAAATAGCAAAAGAAGAGAATATTTATTTCCATTTTTATAATGAAAACACTTATTTTTCAAATAAATATATAAAAGAGATAGATAAATATTACAATTCATCTAAAGAAAGATTAAAGGGTCAAAACATCAACTTTGAACTCTTTGATGATGTAGATGAAATAATAAACCAAAAAGATATAAATATTTACAAATTTTTATTCATTGATGATGATTTAGATAAATTGAATAAAGTAAGAGATAGACTAAGAAAAATAGATGGAGTAAATATATCTAAAAGTGGAATCAATAATATTGAATTAACAAGAAGAGATGTGTCAAAAGGCCAGGCGTTGCAGTACGTTTCTAGTCTGCTTGGCATTGAAAAATCAGAGATCATGTCGATAGGAGACAATGACAATGATCTTTCTATGCTAGAAAGAGCTGGTATTTCAGTTGCAATGGGCAATGCAGAAAAAGAGATAAAAGAAATTGCAGACTTCGTGACAAAAACAAACAATGAAGACGGAGTAGCATATGCTTTTAGGAAATTTATATTAGAATAGGTGATAAAATGGCGTTAAATATAGTATTAGTTGAGCCAGAAATACCTCAAAATACTGGCAATATATCAAGAACATGTGCTATTACTAAAACAAGGCTTCACCTTGTCAAGCCACTTGGATTTTCTGTTGACGATAAACACTTAAAAAGGGCAGGACTTGATTACTGGGATTTACTCGATGTATATTACTATGACAACTTTCAAGAATGCATTGAGAAATATAATGATTATCCTTTTTATTATTCTACAACTAAAGCAAAAAAAATTTATACGGATTTCAAATATGAGGATGAATCTTTTTTTGTCTTCGGAAAAGAGACAAAAGGGTTGCCAGAGGACTTAATATTCAAAAATATAGATAAAGCAATAAGGATACCTATGAGAGGTGATTTGAAAAGATCACTAAACTTATCTAATTCAGTAAATATAATTTTGTATGAAGCGCTAAGACAGCTAGGCTTTCCTGGATTAGTGTAGAATAAAACTAAATAAAGACCAGCTAA
The DNA here is from genome assembly GCA_035406565.1 of Soehngenia sp. Lineage (GTDB taxonomy): Bacteria > Bacillota > Clostridia > Tissierellales > Tissierellaceae > Soehngenia. The sequence goes on along the minus strand of DAONLG010000012.1, from coordinate 42 downwards.
TTAAAGTCAATAGATTTTAGCAAAATAATATTAAATATTTTT
>DAONLG010000011.1:0-23759 GCA_035406565.1 Soehngenia sp. | reverse complement strand
ACTGGCTCTAAGACCAACTCGCTGTCGTTGTCTGAGAGATTGCCACTGAAATGAAGATGTGTATCTATAAGTCCCGGCATGATCACTTTGCCGCTTATATCTACTATCTCATAATCATCAGCAAATTCAGTGAGTTTTCCGGCATAGATTATTTTTTTATCATCAACTAGCACTAGAGAATTCTCTACGGGGTTTTTTCCACTGCCATCTATTAATAGACCACCTCTAAAAGCAAATTTACCCAATTTTATTACCTCCCACTTTTATATAGTCACATTTAAATAGTATATTAAAAAGCAAACACTTTCAACAAATAAAAAGAAAAGCCAGAGGCTTTTCTTAGAGAGTGTATCTGCTTAATTCTTTTTTTAAGAATAAAACAACTTCTTCTAGTTCTTTTATATTTTGGGTTAACTTCACTATTTCTGCAGAAAAATTGCTTACATTTGCACTCATTTCTTCTGATGTAGCACTGTTTTCTTCTGTGATTGCGGCTAGATTGTTTATGTTTTCAAAGACTTTATCGATCTTTTTAGTTTCTGACAGAAGCTTTTCCGATATGTCTGAAATCATGTCTTTAACCTCATTAATCATATTTGAAGCTAACCTACTGTCTTTAACTACATCAGCAACTGTTTGTGTTCCATTTTCAAGTTGAATGAACTGATCGTTTATCTGGCCAACCATGCTGTTAACACTTTTTGTGAATTCGTTTAGACTTGAGTTTATTGTATTAACAGCTCCCTTTGAGTTTTCAGCCAATTTCCTTATCTCTTCTGCAACAACACTAAAACCTCTGCCCATCTCCCCTGCTCTTGCTGCTTCAATAGATGCGTTTAAAGCTAAGAGATTTGTCTGCTCTGCTATGCTTTCAACTGTGTTTACTATTTCAATTGTACTTTTGATATTTTTACTCAATTCTTGACCTTGCTTGTTGACATTAGAAAAATTATTTTTAACTTCTTCAAGATCGGTTGAAACTTTTTCAAGATTGTCAAAAGAAGTCTCTATTTGGTCGACTGCTTTTCCTAGACTTTCCTTTCCCTCTAGCTGCATTTTACTTATTTTGTCTATCATATCGATATTGTCAGAAAGTATGCTCACAGAATTTTCTGCTTCGTTTGCTTGATGGACTGCTCCATCTGCTACTTCTTGAACTGCTTTGGATATAGAGTCAGAAACATCACCTAAGTTCTCGGCAACTTTAGAGAACTTTCCAATAAATGAGTACAGATCATCCATGCCGCCTTTAAAATATGTTATTTCTTCTCTAAGCCTATTTTTAGATTCATTTACAGATTGAAATAAAATTTCGTTATAGTCATTAGTGTGGACAATTAAATCTTCATCCAATTGAATTTCTCCAAGTTTTTTAATTTCCACCGGCAAATCTAAAGATGGCTTAATTATTGACTTAGCTACAAAGACTGTAGAGATCAAAACTATAAGTGGTACGCCTGCCAAAAGTACATAGTCTTTAAAACCATTTAAAATTGCAATAAGTGCAAATGTCAATAGAGTTGGATAAATTGCAATTTTTAATGGTGCGTATTTAATAAATGAGAGCGACAATATCTTTGATACCTTATAGGTTTTGTGTTTCTTATTTCCCTTTTCGAAATGCAATTTCACTCTTACGATATGGACGCCATCTTTATCTACTTCTCTATCTAAAACTTCGGATTCGATTTTTTCATTAAAAAATTCTCCAGTGCCCTCTATAAGACCTAAGAAATAATCAATTAAACCTCGTTTGGACTTATAAGTAAGTATTAAAGTTTTGTCATCAACATCTTCTGGAATGAGCCTTGGAGGGATTGCTCCTGGAATCATTTTAGTTAGTTGAGTATGCACTTTATCCATCAATGCTAAAAAACTCTTTGCAGAATTTTTTTCAAAATACGATGGAAACCAGTTATAAAAAGAATTTATATTATTTTGTCCAAGCACTCTCCACATTTCATTTGAACTCATGTTGTTTTCTTTCGCGAATGCACTCATAAGACTAAGTATTTTTTGATCATCTATCTCTTCCAGAGGAGTGATTAATTTATCTGGATTCCAGCCATTTTTCCTCATCACTTCATTTCTTTTTTCTTTGCCCATTATTTTTTCTATAGTGTTAAACCATATATTTACTACAGTACCTTTCATATTCACCATCCTCTTAGTGTTAGTATATTATTCCTGTTTATTCATATCGGCTAATTTAGAAATTATTAAATGACAAGTTAAAATTTACCATTATTAAAAATTCCTTACAAATTCTAAAAGGGGTTGAAATAGAATAAAAATTGTGATAAATTAAACAATTAAGATAAAGCGATAAGATTAAAATAATATTAGTATACAAATTAATAAAAATTAGATTCATAAGAAGTTCGATTTGGGAGTTTTTATATAGGTAAAGGAGGCGCTAAACTAAGATATGAGAAAAATAAAAATAATATCCATAGTTCTAGTAAATTTATTAATTGTGATCCTTTTAACATCTTGCATAAATTCAAATGATGAAGAAAATATACCAGATGAAGATAAAGAGGTAATAGAGAGTTTTTTAAATTCATATTTTGAACAATTTAATTATTCTGAAGAAGATTGGGAAAATTTAATTGAAAAATTAGATGCAGAAATGATTAGATTAGGTAAAGATGAAATAGATCTAGAAACGTTAAACAATTTAGATGATGATTCTTGGATGAAAACATGGGAAGAAATTTTAACAGTAGAAGAAATTGATAGATTAATTAAGAACAGATTATTACCAAATTTATATTTGAAAGAATACAAAGAAGTCCAATACAGTATTGAAGAACTTAAAAAAACCAATGATTCAGATTCATATTCGGCCAAGATAAAATTTACAAATGTAGATAATAAAAATGATGAAAAGGAAATATATATCTTATTAGATATGGTAGATACTGAGCAAGGGCGACGTATAAAATATGTTGATTTGGAAGAATTTAAAAACTTATTTGATAAAAAGTAACAAATAAGATATAACAATAGTAACTAAAAGTACAATAAAAGTACAATAAAAGTACAATATATGTATGCTCTGATAAAAATGGATGATATTGCAAAAGGGATATTAATAGCTAAAATAATAAGAGTTAAGAAATGAAAGTGATTAATTTATCTGGATTCCAGCCATTTTTCCTCATCACTTCATTTCTTTTTTCTTTGCCCATTTATTAAAAATTCCTTACAAATTCTAAAAGGGGTTGAAATAGAATAAAAATTGTGATAAATTAAACAATTAAGATACGAAAAAAAAGGAGGAGAAAAATGAAAAAGAAAAAGATTGGCTTACTGCCAAGACTAATCATTGCAATTATCTTAGGTATTATATTTGGGATGGTATTTCCAGAAACATTGGTTAGAGTACTAGCCACATTTAATGCAGTCTTTGGACAGTTCTTAGGCTTTGCAATCCCACTGATCATCATTGGGTTTATCGCCCCTGGGATTGGCGAATTAGGTAAAGGCGCAGGAAGAATTCTTGCAATAACTGCTGGTATTGCATATCTTTCAACTATTTTTTCAGGAACGGTTGCTTACTTTGCAAACTCACTTATACTGCCTACTTTTTTAACAGAAGGTACATTTGATGTAAGTGGAATAGGTGAAGAAACAATGGCGGCATCTTTTATTGAAATGAGTATTCCCCCAATCATGGATGTAATGACAGCACTTGTAATAGCGTTTACACTGGGGATAGGAATGGCTGCCATAGATTCAAAACACATAAAAGGATTTATGGATGAGTTCCAAAGCATAGTGAGCAAATTGATATCCGAAATCATCATTCCACTACTGCCAATTCACATCATGGGGATATTCGCAAATCTTACTTTTTCAGGGCAGACAGCAATGATTTTAAGCGTTTTCTCAAGAGTGTTTATATTAGTTATAGCACTTCACATATTAATACTCATAATCCAGTACAGTGTAGCAGGATCTATAGCAAAAGCAAATCCATTTAAACTTTTAAAAGGGATGATACCCGCATATTTAACTGCAATAGGGACTCAATCATCTGCAGCGACTATACCTGTAACTTTAGTACAAACTAAGAAAAATGGAGTTAATGAAGGAGTGGCGGAGTTTGTTATCCCTCTATGTGCGACTATACACCTTTCTGGGAGTACGATCACACTAGTTAGCTGTTCTATGGCAATCATGATGTTAAATAACATACCTCTAAGCTTTGGAACTTACTTTGGATTTATACTTGCATTGGGTGTTACTATGGTTGCAGCACCAGGAGTACCTGGCGGGGCTGTCATGGCTGCATTGGGCATATTAGAGAGCATATTGGGTTTTGATCAGACTATGCTTTCACTTATGATAGCTCTATATCTTGCGCAAGATAGTTTTGGGACTGCTTGCAACGTAACAGGTGACGGAGCTATAGCAATAATTGTAAATAAAATTTCAGGGTTCAAATTAGAGCCAAAAGAAAAATTAGTAGATATAGATATAGAATAGATATAGATTAGTAAAAAATATAGACCATTATGGTCTATATTTTTTTAGTTTTGGGTATAAAATGTTAAAAAGGAGTGAAAAATATGAATATACGAAGAGCTTATCCAACTGAAGCTGATATTTTAACAGATCTAGCTGTTGAATCAGAAGCTTATTGGGGTTATGATAAAAAATTTCTTGATACTTTTAAAACCATATATAAAATAAGCGAGGACTTTATCATAAATAACCCGACTTTTGTCTTAGAAGAAGATAAAATAATCGGATTTTATAGTATCATAGAAAGCAGCGAAGGTGTCATTTTAGAGTATTTTTATATTGATCCCTCCTATATAAGAAAAGGATACGGCAAAATACTTTGGGACCACTTAATAGAATTTTGTAAAAACAGAGGTATTTTAGAACTAGATTTTGTCGCTTCTAATGAAGCAATGCCATTTTATGAAAAAATGGGTGCGATAAAAGTAGGGGAGACAAAATCATTAGTTGAAAGTGATAGGAGAGTTAATAGATTGAAAATGGTAATTTCATAGGAGGGGATAGTTTTGGGTAAATACGATTTTACATTGATGTCTGATTCTTTAGGAGAGGTTTCTTTAGAAGACTTCAGAGGGAAAAATGTCGTGGTTTATTTTTATCCAAAAGATAATACGCCAGGCTGAACAATTGAGGCAACCGGATTTAGGGATCTAAGTCAGGAGTTTGAAAAACACAATACTGTTATTATCGGTATAAGCAGAGACTCTAAGGAGTCACATCAAAAATTCAAGAAAAAAAATGACTTGAATTTTATATTGTTGACTGATGAAACAGGAGAAGTTTTAGAAAAGTATGGGGTTTTAAAAAACAAGAAAATGTTTGGAAAAGAAGTTAAAGGAATAGAAAGAAGCACATTTGTATTCAATAAATTTGGGGAATTAGTAAAGGAATTTAGAAATGTAAAGCCTCAGAAACACCCAGAAGAAGTTTTGGAATACATTAAAGAAAATCTTACAAGCTAGTTGTTTAAAAATTTTTTGCAAGGGTAAATTCAAGATGAAGCGATAAAATGTTTGGAGGGATATATATGACACAGTATCATGAACCAGTAGAGAGAATGGATGAAAAAACACTAGATATCACGAGAGCCTTGATGAGTTTAAAAGAGGAAATAGAAGCAGTTGACTGGTATAACCAAAGAGTATCTGCAACAGAAGATGAGACATTGAAAGAAGTTTTAGCTCATAACAGAGATGAAGAGATTGAGCATGCGGTCATGACTTTAGAATGGCTAAGAAGAAATATGGGCGTATGGGATGAAAACTTAAGAAAATACCTGTTCACTACAGAAAATCTTCTAGAAGTAGAGGAAAGTGCTTCAGAAACAAATGAAAAAGACAAAGATTTAGGAATAGGAGATATGAAATAGGAGGAGGATAATATGCTTAACAGAAATATGGCTCCAATATCAGATAAAGTCTGGGAAGAAATAGATGAAAGAGCTAAAGAAGTCCTTAAAAGTTATCTTACAGCTAGAAAAGTAGTTAAAGTTAAAGGACCTAAGGGACTGGACTTCAATGCTGTAGGGGAAGGAAGACTAGAGGAAATAAAGGAAGCAGATGCGATTTTTTATTCAAACTACGCTGTAAAACCACTCACAGAGGCTAGAGTGGAGTTCGAGTTAGATAGAAAAGAATTAGATAATATAGTTCGAGGAGCAAAAGACCCTGACTTAACACCTTTGGAAGATGCAATGAAGAAATTAGCTCTATTTGAAGAAAAGGCAGTTTACTATGGACTTGTAGATGTAAGCATAGAAGGATTAGATAAAGCTAGTAAAAAAGCAATTCCATTTGGAAAAGATAGAGATTCAATAGTTAACTCTATTGCTAAGGGAATATCACAATTAAGAGAAGCTTACGCTGCTATACCATATGCCCTTGTAGTAGGTGAAGAAGAATATAAAAACATCATATTAAATGACAATGGCTATCCGTTAGAAAAGAAAATATCAAAGCTCATCGATGGAGATATTTATGTATCCAAAGCAGTTAAAGGAGCTTTTTTAGTGCCATTTGATTCAGAAGACTTAGAGCTCACTATAGGACAAGATTTTGCAATAGGTTTTTTAGAAGCAGATGATGATAAAATTAAGTTTTTTGCAACTGAGTCATTTACTTTTAGAGTATTAGATCCAAATATAGTAGTGAAATTTGAATAAAACTTAAAATTATACCCTATACAGGCATACCTGTATAGGGTATAATTTTTTATATATAATATTTTGGAGGTTTGATTATGACAGATGTTACTAGTTTTTCTGCTTTTTTTGCAGGTTTATTGTCATTTTTTTCTCCTTGTCTTTTGCCAATGATACCGGCATATATCATGTACATCTCGGGGATAGGAGATCTAGAAGATGCGAGAGACAATAAGGAGATTGTGCTGCAAAGGACTTTAGGATTTATAATAGGCTTTACAATAATATTTATAATAATGGGATTGAGTGCTTCGTTTGTTGGAAAAATATTTTCTCAAAACAGAAACTTATTTTTGAAGTTAAGTGGAATTATAATAATCATATTTGGGCTTAACTACATGGGAATATTAAAATTTAGTTTTTTAGGCAAAGATAAAAGGTTAAAAGCTCCGAAAAAAGTCAATAATATGCTCAGTTCAACATTCATGGGAATGGCTTTTGCTGGAGGGTGGAGCCCTTGTTTTGGGCCAGTACTTGGTTCAATACTTTTTATGGCATCGATAGATAGTTCGGTTTTAGAGGGTGGAATTTTGCTGCTAATCTATTCTATTGGCATGGCGATACCATTTGTACTAACTGCATTGTTCATATCGAAATTCACTATTTTACTTTCAAGATATGAGAAAGCTTTAAAAATAATACCCCTAATAGGGGGAGCAGTTTTAGTCGTTTTTGGAATATTGATATTCTTTGACAAGTTAGTTGTCATATCCAGTTTATTATTATAGGGGGTTTGTTATATGAAAAAGATAATTATCATTATATTTGCAGTAATCATAGCAGTATCTGCTATCGGAATTTGGAAATTGAATAGCACAAACGAAGTAGCAGAGAATGAAGGAGCTATTTATTCACAAACACCAGCAGATAACAGCGAGGTTGAAAATCCAATGGTAAATGATGCACCTGAATTAGAATCAAAAGATCCGGCTATTGATTTTACATTGAAAGATTTAGAAGGAAATGATGTAAGCTTAAGTGATTTTGAAGGTAAAATAGTGCTGTTGAACTTTTGGGCAACATGGTGTGGATTTTGCGATCTTGAAATGCCAGATCTAGAAAGATTATATACAGTAAATGAAGATGTAGTGGTGTTGGGAGTAAATGTGGGTGAAGATTTAGATTTAGTAAAGGAATATGTTGATGAAAAGAAAATATCTTTTCCTATTGTCTTGGATGAAACTACAGATATTGCAAGCGACTATCTTGTTTCTGGTTTACCAACGAGTTATTTTATAGATGAAAATGGAATGATTTACGGCAAATTTTCTGGTATGATGACTTATGATATGATGCAGGAATTTATTTCCGATATGAAAAAATAATAAGATATTCGAAATATTAGAATTGTTTGACAAGGGATTAACTAATTTATATAATATTGTTAACGGTTTCATATCACTAAGAAGGGTGGAGTTATTTTGAAAAATCCTGTAATTGAGGTTAATTCAGAGATTGGCAGGCTTAGGCAGGTCATGCTGCATAGACCTGGGAAAGAGTTAGAAAACTTAATGCCAGAATACCTAGAAAGATTGTTATTTGATGATATTCCATACTTAAAAATCGCGCAAAAAGAACATGATGAGTTTGCCGAAACTTTAAAATCAAAGAACGTAGAAGTTTTATATCTCGAAGATTTAGTCGTGGAATCCTTATCTGAAAAAGAAGTGTTAAATTCTTTTGTTGAGGAATTTTTATACGAGGCAGGAATAAAAGAAGAATTTAATATTGTCACACTAAAAGAGTATTTCTTATCATTAGATAAAAAAGACATGGTATTAAAAATGATGGCTGGAGTGAGAAAATCCGAAATCACAAACACCATAAAAGTTCATCTAGCAGAATATTTAGAAAGTGATTATCCATTTTTAATAGATCCCATGCCTAACCTTTACTTTACTAGAGACCCGTTTGCATGTGTAGGAGATAAAGTAACGATACACAGAATGAATACGCATACTAGAAATAGAGAAACTTTATTTGCCAAATACATTTTTAACTATCACCCTAAATATGAAAAGATTGACCACCTTTATGAAAGACAAGAGGAATTTTCAATAGAAGGTGGAGATATCTTAGTTTTAAATGACAAAGTATTAGCAGTTGGAATTTCACAAAGGACCAATCCAAATGCTATTGAAAAATTTGCACTCAATTTATTTAAAAGTGAGACTACTTTTGAAAAGATCATTGCTATAGATATCCCAAAACAAAGGACATTTATGCATTTAGATACAGTATTTACAATGGTAGATTATGACAAATTCGTCATTCACCCAAATATAGAGCATACTATGAAATCCTTTGTGCTAGAGAAAAAGGATAAAAATAGTTTGAAAATAACCCCTCAAATAGGTACATTGAAAGAAATATTGGAATCAAATTTAAAAGTCAATGGAATAAAGCTAATTAAATGCGGTGGGGACAGTGTAGTAGATGCAGCAAGAGAACAATGGAATGACGGCTCAAATACTCTTTGCATAGCGCCTGGAGAAGTGGTAGTATATTCTAGAAACTATGTGACAAATGAAATATTAGATAAAGAAGGCATTAAATTAAATATAATATCTAGCTCTGAACTGTCAAGGGGCAGAGGTGGCCCTAGGTGCATGAGCATGCCTTTTGTTAGAGAAAAAATATAAGGGGGAGAATAATATGGCAGTCAATTTGAAAGGTAGAAGTTTTTTAACACTTATGGATTTTACTCCAGAGGAAATCAGGTATTTATTGGATTTATCGCATGATTTAAAAGCTAAGAAAAGAGCAGGCATATACAACTATGTGTTGAGAGGAAAAAACATAGTATTGCTATTTGAAAAAACTTCAACAAGGACTAGATGTGCATTTGAAGTTGCAGCATTAGAAGAAGGAGCTCATGTTACTTTCTTAGATTCAGCAAGTTCTCAAATGGGCAAAAAAGAATCTCTTGAAGATACTGCTAAAGTATTGGGGAGATTTTATGACGGAATAGAATATAGAGGATACAAACAAGAAGTTGTTGAAGACTTAGCTAAATACGCTGGAGTTCCTGTATGGAATGGACTGACTGATGTTGATCATCCAACTCAAATTTTAGCGGATTTATTGACCATTGAGGAACATGTGGCAAAACCTTTAAACAAAGTAAAATTAGTCTTTGCTGGTGATGTAAGAAACAATATGAGCTATGCATGGATGTATGGATGTGCAAAGATGGGCATGCACTACGTAGCTCTTGGACCAAAAGAATTGATAGACCAAGTTGACAAAGATGCAATGAATAGAGCACTTGAGGTAGCAAAAGAAACTGGTGCAATCATTGAGCTGTCAGATGACATAAATTCAGTAAAAGGTGCAGATGTAATCTACACTGATGTTTGGGCATCTATGGGAGAAGAAGCACAAATACCTGAAAGAGTAAAACTATTGACTCCATATAAAGTCACTATGGACATGATCAAACTGACTGGCAACGATGACTGCATATTCATGCACTGCTTGCCAAGTTTCCATGATTTTGAAACCAAAATGGCTAAAGATCAAATGGATCAAGGCTATGATATAAGAGAAGTAACAGATGAAGTGTTTAGAAGCAGACACTCAGTTGTTTTTGATGAAGCAGAAAATAGAATGCATACAATAAAAGCAGTAATTGTAGCAACAATAGGTTAGAAGGAGGATTTAAGGTGAGACCAACAAGGGTAGTAGTAGCATTAGGAGGAAACGCATTAGAAGATAAATCAATGCCTTCAACAGCAGAGGCACAACTAGAAGTAGTTAAGAGAACAAGCGAATACATTGCAGATATATCTTTAGCAGGCTATGAGATTGCAGTAGTTCACGGCAATGGACCACAAGTAGGAAGGATTTTACTTGCTACAGAAGCTGCAAAAGATGTAACTCCACCAATGCCTTTTGATGTTTGCGGAGCTATGAGCCAAGGCTATATTGGATATCATATACAACAAGCTTTGAGATTTGCATTAAAGAAAAGGGGTAAAAGCACACCAGTAGTAACAGTTATCACACAAGTTGTAGTAGATAAAGACGATGAAGCTTTTAAAAACCCTACTAAGCCAATAGGACCATTCTACACAGAAGAAGAAGCTAAGAAATTAGCTGAAGAAAAGGGCTATGTAGTAAAAGAAGATGCAGGAAGAGGATACAGAAGAGTTGTACCATCACCACTTCCAAAGAAAATAGTTGAGATAGACACAATAAAAACTCTTTGGGATACGACAATTGCGGTGACCTGCGGCGGCGGCGGAATTCCAGTAATAGAAAAAGAAGATGGCTCTCTAGAAGGTATTGCAGCAGTAATAGATAAGGATCTAGCAGCACAAAGACTAGCCGAGGACATGGATGCTGACATATTATTGATATTGACAGAAGTTGAAAAAGTAGCTATTAATTTCAACAAACCTGATCAAAAGAACTTAGACCATATGAGCGTGGATGAGGCACTCAAATATATAGAAGAAGGGCACTTTGCACCAGGAAGCATGCTTCCTAAAGTAAAAGCTGCTGTAAACTTTGCAAAATCAAAACCAGGCAGAAAAGCTATCATAACTTCTCTTTACAAAGCAAAAGAAGCATTAGACGGAGTATCAGGTACTGTAATAGAAATGTAAAATCGGGGGATATCCCCCGATTTTTTATGTGTATGTGCTTTATTATATTGAAATATTACTTATTAACTGATACAATTTTTACATAATATATAGAAAAGGGGAAAAAATATGAAGATAGGATTAGTTGGGTTAACTTCTGTTGGAAAGACATCACTTTTTAACCTATTGACAGGTTCAAATATAGAAGTATCTGGTTACGCAACAGGAAAGATCAATGCAAATATAGGTATAGCTAAGATACCTGATGAAAGGTTGCTTTTTTTGACTGAGCTTTATAAGCCAAAGAAAACTACTCATGCGACAATTGAAGTAGTAGATGTCCCGGGATTAGTAAAGGGATCATCAAGTGGAAAAGGAGCAGGCAATCTATTTTTAGACAATGTCAGAAAGACTGATTTACTAGTACATGTAGTCAGAGCATTTGAAGATGACAATGTGATACATGTAGAAGGGGACATTGACCCTATGAGAGATGTTGAGACTTTGAACTTAGAGTTGCTATTTTCTGACCTTCAAGTAATAGAAAATAGAATAGAGAGAATTGAAAATTCTAAAAAAGTGACAAAAGAAAATTTACTAGAGCTAGAAGTTTTAAAAAAATGCAGAGAATGTCTAGAAAACGGCTTGTTACTAAACAATCTCGATTTAAGTGACGAAGAAAAAGATGTGTTAAAGACTTTTTCATTTCTCTCGCAACAACCCATGATAATTGTGGTAAACATTGATGAAAATCAACTGGCAAATAAAACTTATCCAAAGAAAGATGAGCTTTATGAATACTCTAAAACATCAAATACACCAATCATAGAGATATCAGTGAAAACTGAACTTGAACTTAGAGAGTTAGATGATGAAGATAGAAAAATATTCATGGAAGATTTAAACATAAAAGAATCTGGCATAGATTTACTCTCAAAGACAGCCTATGACTATTTAGGGCTAATTTCATTTTTAACAGCAGGTCAAGACGAGGTAAGAGCTTGGCCTATCAGAAAAGGGATTACTGCAAAAGAAGCTGCAGGTAAAATTCACTCTGACATAGAAAAGGGATTTATAAGAGCTGAGGTCTGCAAATTCAAGGATTTAAAAGAACACAAGAGCATGACTAAGTTAAAAGAGCTGGGATTATTAACTTTAGAAGGTAAAGAATATATTGTTGAAGATGGGGATATAATCAATTTTAGATTTAATGTATAGGAGAGTTTCAACTCTCCTTTTAAATATGATAGAGGGGTAGTAGAACATGACAAGTGAAAGAATCAATCACTGTGAGACAATCATTGTTGAAAATGAGAAAAAGGCTTTAAAGGAAATCGAAAGAAGCATCATCAAGACTTACAGAAAACCAATTTGGTCAAAATTCATCAAAGCAATCAAGGAATATGAACTCATACAAGACAACGATAAGATAGCAGTGGCCATATCTGGAGGCAAAGATAGCCTTTTAATGGCAAAACTATTTCAAGAGTTAAAAAAATACGGAAAAAATAATTTTGAAATTGAATTTATAGCGATGGATCCAGGGTATCATAAGGATATCCGAAAACTCTTAGAAGAAAACTTAGATTATTTAGAGATACCTGCGCACATATTCGATGCAAATGTGTTTGAAGTAGCTGATAGAATTGCTGGAGAATATCCATGTTATATGTGTGCAAGAATGAGAAGAGGGGCTTTATATGGCAAAGCTAAAGAACTAGGGTGCAATAAATTAGCATTGGGACATCACTTTAATGATGTCATAGAAACCACAATGCTCAATTTATTGTATGCTGGTAGTTTTAAAACTATGATGCCCAAATTAAAATCTCAAAACTACGAAGGATTAGAACTTATTAGACCTATGTATTTAATAGAAGAAAAATACATTGAGAGATTTATAAGAGCAAGTGGAATTTGGCCACTTAATTGTGCTTGTATGGTGGCGGCTAAAAAAATTGGGAATAAGAGATATGAAATAAAAGCATTGATAGATAAATTAAAAGAATCAAATGAAAATGTAGAAATGTCAATTTTTAGGGCTGCTCAAAATGTTAACTTAGATCAAGTTTTAGGATATGAAAAAAACGGAATCAAAAATTCATTTTTAGATGAGTACTAGAAGGAGATGATCTGATGAGATTAGTATCATGGAATGTAAACGGTCTGAGGGCGATTATGAAAAAAGGATTTATAGAATCAATAAAAAAACTAAATCCCGATGTATTATGCCTTCAAGAGACAAAAATGCAAGAAGGCCAACTTGATTTAGATGTCGATCTTGAAGAATACTATAAGTATTTTAATTCTGCTCAAAAGAAGGGATACTCTGGAACAGCGGTGTTCACTAAAGTAAAACCCATTGATGTAACCTATGGCATGAATAAAGAGGAACACGATAAAGAAGGCAGGATAATCACAGTCGAATATGATGACTTTTATTTAGTCAATGTTTACACGCCAAACTCTAAGACAGAATTAGAAAGGCTTGAATATAGGATGATGTGGGAAGATGAGTTTAGGTTCTTTTTAAAGGAATTAGAAAAGACAAAACCAGTTATTGTATGTGGAGATTTAAATGTAGCACATAAAGAGATAGATTTAAAAAATCCAAATTCAAACCGAAAAAGTGCAGGATTCACAGACGAAGAGAGAAATAAATTTACAGAATTATTGAATGCTGGATTTATTGATACTTTTAGGTACTTTTATCCTGACAAAGAAGGAGCATACACTTGGTGGAGTTATCTAACTAAAGCAAGGGAAAGAAATGCAGGATGGAGGATTGACTATTTCTTAGTATCGGAGAGTTTAAAAGATAGGCTAATAGATGCTAAAATCCACTCGGACATATATGGTTCTGACCATTGCCCAGTTGAATTGGAAATAAAGTGATTTTAGAAACTATCCATTAATTTATCATATAGTTTTCACAAACAAGTTCTACAATATAATCATAAAGGAGGGAAAAGTATGAAGGACGACGAATACAAAGAAGAAAACCAAGAAGAAAACCAAGAAAAAATAGAAAACCAAGAAGAAAATTTTGAAAGTAATAGCAAAGCTGAAGATGAGAATGAAGAAATAAAAGAAGATGAGCCAAAGAAAATGAATGCAAATCATTCTAACAATGCGACTATCACAAATATGACTTTCAAATGGAAATCATTAGTAGTAGTTGTTTTGATAATTTCATTATTAAGTGGGTTAGCAGGTTCATTTATTGGGATTAAGATGTTTGCTTCAAATAACAATACAAATACCAACAACAATCAAGAAATAATCATAAATCCTAATGATAGCTATACTACAGTATCTGCGGTGGTACAAAAGAGCATGAGCTCAGTTGTCGGGATAACAACTGTGGAAATCAAAGATTATCTATATACTCAGCAATTAGTTAGCGGTGTAGGTTCAGGTATTATTGTAGATGCTGACGGATACATCCTAACTAACTCCCATGTAATATCAGATGGAAACGCAAAAGAAATTCAAGTTTTATTTGAAGATGGAGAAAAGGTAAATGCTGAAGTAGTGTGGGTTGATAACTACATGGATTTAGCTATCATAAAAGTAAACAGGACAAATCTACCAGTGGCAGTTTTGGGAGATTCAGACTCGTTGGTAGTAGGAGAATTAGCCATAGCCATTGGCAACCCTCTAGGGTTAGAATTTCAAAGGACTGTAACAAGTGGAATTATCTCAGGATTAAACAGATCAGTTCAAGTTGACAATAATGTAGTGATGGAAAATCTAATACAAACTGATGCTTCAATAAACCCCGGCAATAGCGGTGGACCTTTGTTAAATGCAAAAGGAGAAGTAGTTGGTATAAACACAGCAAAGATATCTTCGGCAGAGGGGCTTGGATTTGCGATACCAATAAATACAGCAAAGCCAATAATAGAAGAAGTTATAAAAACCGGAACCTATCAAAAAGTTTATTTAGGCATAAAAGGAGTCTCGGTAGAAGAATATGAGATGGGATTAGGGATAGACTTGGAAGCTGAAAGTGGAGTCGTTGTATTAGAAGTACAAGCAAATAGCCCTGCGAGCAAAGCTGGACTAAAAACAGGGGATATCATAACAAAAATAGACGACAAAGAGATCGAAGATATGTACGACTTAAAAAACAGCCTTTACTCATATAAAGCAAATGAAAAAGCGGTACTTGAAATTCTCAGAAATGGAGAAGAAAATAAAATAGAGGTGACATTGGAAGCGTCAAAATAATTAAATGCGGCTTATTAAAATAGCCGCATTTTTTGCTAGTATATTTTTGTAAATTTGATATAATATTATTTAGATTATCGAAATAAGAGGGGTGTTAAAATGGTAAAAGCATTGCCTAAGAGAAATGAAGTTGATGTGAATCTGACATGGGATCTGACTAGTTTATTCAAAACAGAAGACGCTTTTAATGAAGCGTTGGATAAGACTAAAAAAAGTGCAGAGAAAATAATACGAGATTATAAAGGAAAACTTAAAACACCAGAAGACATAAATGAATGCTTGGATAAATACAGAGAATTTGAGATGCTATTTACTTGGCTTGCAACATATGCATCATTAAAAGTGAATGAAGACCAAACAAACATGGACAATCAAACCCTGTATTCTAAAGTCATGACAACATTTACAAAAATACTCGCAGAGATCGACTTCATTGAAGAAGAAATATCAAATCTACCAAAAGAGACCATCGAACAGGCAATCACTCAATCACCTGATAACTCTGGATTTCTCAAGGATATATTAAGAAAAAAACCTCATAGATTGCATAAAGAAGCAGAAAGAGTATTGATAAGTTTAAGCAATACTTTAGAAGCACCAGAAAATATATACAACATGGCAAAATTAGCAGATATGAAGTTCGGAGAGTTTGAAGTTGATGGCAAAAAATATCCTTTGAGCTTTGTATTATTTGAGGGCGAATGGGAATATGAAAAAGATACAAAAATAAGAAGGAAAGCATTTGAAGTTTTTTCTAACAAACTAAGGGAGTATCAGTACACAATAGGGGCTACTTACAATACTCATGTGCAAACAGAAAAGACAATTTCTGATCTAAGAGGATTTGACTCGGTCATAGATAGCCTTTTATTTCCTCAAGAAGTAGAAAGAGAACTTTACGATAGACAAATTGATTTGATAATGGAACATCTTGCACCTCATATGAGAAAATATGCAAGATTATTAAAAAATATATACGGGTTGGAAGAAATGACCTTTGCAGACTTAAAAGTTGATGTAGATCCTGATTTTGAACCTAAGATCAGTGTAGAAGAAGCAAAAGAATATATTTTAGGCGCTCTAGGCATTTTGGGAGAAGACTATGTACAGATGCTCAATAGAGCATTTGATGAAAGGTGGATAGATTTTGTCCAAAACCAAGGGAAATCCACTGGTGCATTTTGTTCATCGCCTTATGGAGCTCATCCATATATACTGATATCATGGACGGAGAGAATGAGAGAAGTATTTGTGCTGGCACATGAACTTGGACATGCAGGACATTTTACACTGGCACACAAAAACCAAAGCATATTTAATTCAAGGCCTTCACTCTATTTTATTGAATCACCATCGACAATGAATGAAATGCTAATGGCTAATTATTTAATGAAAAATACAACTGACAAGAGGATGAAACGATGGGTAATATCTAGTATCATAGCTAGAACTTACTATCACAATTTTGTAACTCATCTGTTAGAAGCTCATTATCAAAGAGAAGTCTACAAGATCATTGATAAAGGTGAGAGTGTAAATGCACAAATATTAAATCAGCTAAAGAGACAAACCCTCGAGAAATTCTGGGGAGAAGATGTGATAATAAACGAAGGTGCAGAGCTCACATGGATGAGACAACCTCACTATTACATGGGACTTTACCCTTACACATATTCAGCGGGTCTTACTATAGCTACACAAGTAAGCCAAAGAATTTTAAGAGAAGGAGAAAGCGCAGTAGAGGATTGGAAAAATGTGCTTAAAGCTGGTGGAACAAAGACTCCAGTTGAATTAGCTCAAATGGCAAAAGTAGATATTACAACAGAAGAACCATTATTAAACACTATAGAATATATTGGAAGCTTAATAGATGAAATTGTAAAATTGACCGAAGAAATAGAGAGTGAAGAATAAAGGGAGGCTAAAAGCCTCCCTCTAATTTTCTCATTACTTTTATCTTTAATTTTCCACCTTCATAATTTACATTTCCCTCATCTACCATTGAATCGAGTAAATTCAATTCAAAAGAATAGTCACTTCCCAGCAGTTTATAATAGTATTCCTCTGTGTCATCTCTTCTAGGTGTATTTAAAGAAATTTGAAGTTCTCTTAAAATCGCATCATCTATTTTTTCAACTGAGCCTTCTAGACTTATCAGACCCATTTTATCAGATTTTTTAAAGTTAATAGTCACATCTTCGCACCCATAGGACAGATATATTTTCAATAATTCATTCATTATTCTTACCAATATAGAATCATTTTTATTCATTAAAATTATCCTTTCTAAAAGAAGTAATTATAGGAACTAAAAATGCTGCAATAAATCCTCCTGAAAACCCATTGTTATACAAATTTAGTCCCGCATGAAGATATGACAGATTAGAGACTAAAGACGCATGTAAACCACCTGCTATTATACCTACGAAAAATCCAAATTCGCCTGACATAGGAGCTAATGTAGTCGAAAAAAACACTGTTAAAATGGAGTTTACATCAGATAAGTCATTTCCTGTTAGTTTGAGTAAAATAATAGCTCCAATCATGACAGGCAAAATATTTTTTGGATGCTTGCCGAAAGATCCAAAACCCATCACAGTAAATATTGCTGCAATAATAGGGCCATTTAAGTTTGCACCTATGATTTCAATGTAAATTAAACAGATTAATCCTAAAATTCCCATATTTAATATAGCCATGTCAAATCCGTCTAAGCTTATGAAATCAGTAACTAATCTTCCAGAACGATTGATTAAATTTTTATACTTACGAATATCTAACTTTGATATAATCAATTTAAATATTATAAGAGTTACAGATATAAAGTACATCAACAACTTTACTTTACTATCTGAGCCTTGATATATAACATACATAGAATCTAATGGTCTATCAAATGCTCTAAACAAAGAAGCAATGATCATGCCAATTATTCCAGATGTAAATCCAACATTATAAAGGCTATAACCTTGGTGTATGCGCACAAAACTATTAGCCAATGGAGGCATTATAAATCCAACTAATACACCAGAGGCTATTGCAAATATAAAATTAAGAGGAAAAACCAATTCGCTGCCAAAACCAACACGAGTGACTAAAGGGCTAAGCGCAGTACTAAAAAAAGCAATAACTGTAAATTTAGTGAATTTTTCTCTCTTTATTTTGCTATAAATAAACACTCCCAAAATTATGCTAAGCACATTGATGATGTTTTTTCCAAACATAGAAAAACCAGTAACTGTAAATATTGCAGATACAACAGGACCGTTAGGATCAATATCTTGCACTTTTACAATAATCAACAAAATCAGCATAACTATGCCGCTATTTAGCAATGCTGCACCGATATTTGCCACTTCAAAATAATCAACCATCAACAAGTCAGGATGCTCTATTATGGTTTTTAATCCACTAAATATTTGACTTGGAGTGTTAAATAAAAAGGCACAAGAAATCAATAACAGACAATAAAAAAACAAAATAAAGTATTTTATATGTTTTTCATTATTTTTATAAAATAAAGTTTGCATCTAAAGACCTAAAATATTCGACCGATAATTTTTTTGTATTTTTCCGTATATTTTACAAAATCATACTCTGGATTTTTAACAACTGAACTGATAAAATTTTGTTTATTGTATTCATAACTCATATTTGGAGTTAGGTTTTCAACTAAATTGAAATATCTATTTTTTGATAAATCTAGCTTTTCCTCATTTGTTTTTAACAACCAATCGACATATTTCTCAATATATGATAAAGTTTTTTCTTTGTCTTTCATCACAGCATAAGTATCAGCAAACATCAGGATATTGTTGCCTAAAAGATATCCCTCCAATTCAAAGTCAAGAATGATTTTTCTTTGAAGATTAGCTAATTCTAATGCATATTCGAAGTTTCTTTCTTCTAAAGCTATGCCCCATAAACTAGCTAAAGAAATAATTGAATTATTAATATTGTTAAAAAGACTCTCTTGTTCTATTTTCTTTGCTTTTTCTTTATCTCCCGTTATAGAGTAGATTGTTGAGAGCATAAAGCCAGTATTTACATTAATTTTTGGAAGGGTATTCAATAAGTCAATTGCTTTTTCATATTCCCCTTTCATCGTATAAAGGCTTGATAAAACATATAATGCAGCCTGTTTTACTTCTAGATCTCCGATATTTGAAGCTTCTTCTAAAAGCTGTATCGAACGATTTAACATTCTATCAGCTTCTTCCTCTGAATGAGCTAGCTGAATATATTCCTGCAAAAGGCTTCCTATCCTAAATTTCAAAAAAAGGCTATCTGGATACTCTTCTAAATACTGTTCGCAGATTTTCATAGCTTCATAATAATCTGAGGTAGAAAATTTTTCTGCGCAAATTTTATATATATTGTTTACATCTTCAGGTGTAAGCTCTGTTTCAAACATCAAGAGTGAGTCAATAGTTGTTCCTAAGATCCTTGCTATAGAGGATAAAATAGTTATATCGGGATATGCTAAATTATTTTCCCACATCTCCACAACTTCCTTAGATACCCCTAATCCATGAGCAAATTCCTCAACACTTATTCCTTTATTCTCTCGTAATTTTTTGATAGTGCTTCCAATCGACAATTGCATGATATACCTCCTCACCTTGAAAAGCAAAAAATTATTTGCTATAATCACTTTTATACTTTTATATTATACCCTAAAATGATAGAATAAACAAACAGACTAGACAAAATAAGGAGAGCGTATGTAAATGATAAAACTTTTTAAAAATCTAAAGCCCTATTGGAAAAATGTAGTTGGAGTTCTGACTTTTACGATGATAGGAGTATTATGCGAGCTTTTTTTACCAAGGCTCATGGGAAATATAGTAGATAAAGGCGTCGTAAATGGTGATATAAATTACATTTTAAAGACAGGGATAAAAATGGTAGTATTTGCAGTCATTGGAACATGTTCAATGATTGTATCGGCTTATCTTTCTTCGAAGGCAGCTACAGGATTTGGTAAAGACTTAAGGAGAATGGTATTTACTAAAGTAGAAGGATTTTCATTAAATGAAATGGAAAAGATAGGCACATCATCTTTAATAACAAGGACTATAAATGATATAAATCAAATGCAACAAGTTGCGATCATGTCTATGAGAATGATGGTAAGAGCCCCTTTGATGTTGATAGGGGGTTTTGTAATGGCTTTTTCGACTAATTCTACTCTATCTAGGATTCTCCTTTTATCAGGTCCGCTTTTGATAATAGTGATTGCTTTAATAGGTAAAATTGCATTTCCTTTTTTCAAAAAGATTCAAGAAAAAATTGACAACATAAACAAAGTAATGAGAGAAGAATTATCAGGCATTAGAGTAATAAGAGCTTTTAATAAAGTCGGCTTTGAAAAAGTGAGATTCGAAAAAGCAAATAGAGATTTGACAGAGACATTTTTAAAAGTTACAAGAATTATGACTTTAGTTATGCCTTTGATAATGATCATATTAAATTTTACAAATGTTGCAGTAATTTGGTTTGGAAGTAATTTAATAAGTACAAATGATATGGAAGTAGGACAATTGATGGCATTTATTCAATATGTAATGCAGATCATGTTTTCTTTGATAATGGTATCAGTCATATTCATAATGTTTCCAAGAGCAAGTGCTTCAGCTTCGAGAATAAATGAAGTCTTAGATTTAGAGTCGGAAATAGTAGATGGGGCTGAAAAATTACCAGAAAATAAAGAAGGCGATATATTAGAATTAAAAGATGTCACGTTTAACTACTTTGACTCAGTAACACCAGCGATAAAAGATGTTAGCTTTAAAGTAAAAAAAGGAGAAACCACTGCTATCATAGGTGGAACCGGCAGCGGAAAATCGACTATTTTGAATTTGATCATGAGATTTTTTGATCCTGTAAGGGGAGAAATACTATTAAATGGGAAAAACATAAAAGATATTTCTCAGGAAGAGCTGAGAAAACACTTTTCGCTAGTCCCTCAAAAGACTGTGTTGTTTACAGGAACTATAAGGGATAATATTAAGATGGGCAAAGAAGATGCGACAGATGAAGAGATAATTGAAGCTTTAAAAATAGCACAGGCTTATGATTTTGTTTTAAAAAACAAAGAAGGATTAGATTATATAATATCCCAAGGAGGGAAAAACCTATCAGGAGGGCAAAAACAAAGGTTATCAATAGCGCGAGCAATAGTTAGAAGACCTGATTTTTATTTATTTGACGATAGTTTTTCTGCCCTTGACTTTAAAACAGATAAGATACTGAGGGAAGAATTAAAGAAAGTCACACAAAATTCAGGCGTATTGATAGTTGCACAAAGGATTTCAACTATTATGGATGCTGAAACAATCGTAGTATTAGATGATGGAGTAATAGTAGGTGTAGGAAATCATAAGGAATTGTTAAAAACTTGCGAGGTTTATAGAGAAATCGCTCAATCTCAGCTAGGAGAGGAGGCATTAAAAGATGAGTGAAGAAAATAAAGAATTAGAAAAGAAAAGAAAAGCTAAAAGAGTAAATAATCAACAAGGTGGCAGAGGACAAGGAGGAAGATTTGCGACTTTAGAAAAGCCAAAAGATTTTTCGGGCACTGTAAAAAGGCTAGTTGAATATCTAAGACCATACAGGTTTAAAATGATAGTTGTCATTTTTATGGCTATAGGAGCTACTATTTTTACTGTTATAAGCCCGATCATTATAGGGCAAATAACAACTTCGCTGTATAATTCTGTAAAGACAAATACAGCAATTGACTTTAATTTTATAAAAAATACTATATTTTTATTAATAGGTATTTATTTGGTAGCAGCTGCATTTAGCTATCTGCAACAATTTTTAATGGCTAGTGTGTCACAAAGATTAGGCTACGATTTAAGAAAACAAGCAAATGATAAAATACACAAATTACCCTTGAAGTATTTTGATTCAAAGACAGTAGGAGAAATTTTAAGCAGAGTTACAAATGACATCGATACGATTATTTCAACCATGCAGCAATCAGTAACACAACTAATAACATCTGCTTTAACTTTCATAGGGATATTTGTGATGATGTTAGTAATCAGCCCAATGCTCACGCTGATTACAGTTATTACGATACCATTGAGCATATTGATCACAAAAAATATCGCAAAGAGATCTCAAGTTTATTTTTCAAAACAAGCAAATGCATTAGGTGAATTGAATGGGCATGTTGAAGAAAGCTACACAGGGCATGTAACGGTCAAAGCTTACAGTAGGGAAAATCAATTTATTGAAGAATTCAATGAGATAAATGAGAGACTGTATAATCATGCATGGAAAGCACAATTTGTATCAGGCATAATAATGCCGCTTATGTCACTTGTAAATAACATTGGATATGTTTTTGTGGCAGTAGTTGGCGGCATATTTGTACTAAGAGGAAATATAACTATTGGTGCAGTACAAGCTTTCATGCAATACACAAGACAATTCACTCAACCTATAGTGCAGACTGCAGAGATCATTAACATCCTTCAGGCAACCGTAGCATCTGCTGAAAGGGTGTTTGAGTTATTAGATGAAACAGAAGAAGATGATGAAAGCCATAAGATATTGAAATTAGAAAACCCAAGAGGAGAAGTAGAATTTAGAAATGTGACATTTGGGTATTCCAAAGATAAACCTCTCATAAAGGATATGAACATACATGTATCTCCTGGAGAAACTGTGGCAATAGTAGGGCCTACAGGTGCAGGCAAAACGACAATCGTAAATCTATTGATGAGATTTTATGAAATAGATGATGGAGAGATTCTCATAGATGGAGTAAATACAAAAGACATGAAAAGAGAAGATGTAAGAAAGCTCTTTGGTATGGTATTGCAAGATACGTGGTTATTTAATGGGACGATAAAAGAAAATATAGCATATGGAAAAGAAAACGCAACAGATGAAGAGATAATAAAAGCTGCTAAATTAGCACAAGCAGATCACTTCATAAGGACTCTTCCAAAAGGATATGACACTGTATTAAATGAAGAAGCATCTAATATATCTCAAGGTCAAAAGCAGCTTTTGACGATCGCAAGGGCAATACTTGCAAATCCAACCATATTGATATTAGATGAAGCTACATCAAGCGTAGATACGAGAACAGAGATTTTAATTCAAAAAGGCATGGATGTATTGATGAAAGGAAGAACTAGTTTTGTAATAGCTCATAGACTTTCGACGATAAAAAATGCTGACAT
>DAONLG010000010.1:0-25550 GCA_035406565.1 Soehngenia sp. | reverse complement strand
ACAATTAGAATGTTTTTTCTCTTAACTTTCATTTTTTATCCGCCATTCTTTCAGTCGTAGTGTCAAATATAAAGATATATTTAGACACCCAAACTTTGATATTTAAACATTTTATATCAATTTGGCTGTCTCCCCCCTTTTTTGATATGTTTTAATAAGAAACACCATACACAAATCTATAAAAAAAGGAGAGACAAACCAAAATGATAGCTTTAATTAATAATTTGTTAAACATTAATAAAATTTTATTTTCTTTACTTGAATCTTTTTTGATTCTATTTATTAAAAATCCTATTGTCCCTAAAAGTCATAAACCTGTTAATAAACCTTATAGGAAGATTGAAGTTGATGATATGCCTCCTATTGTTGAAAATAACAAGTCTTATGATTACCAAGTCCTTTTAAAGGAATACAAGTTAAAACATGGTAAACCTTTAAAGCCTATTAATAGAAGAAAAAAATCTAATATTTCATCTTCTACTTATTGTCCCTATTGTGGTGCTCCAAAGGAGTATCTGTACGAAAATAATGGCTCTAATGGTCAGCTCCTTTGCAAAGTTTGTGATAATACTTTTGTTCCTAATTCTAAACCTAAAAAATCTGTTACTTTTAGATGCCCTTATTGTGGCTATACCTTAGAAAAAATCAAGGATAGATCAAACTTCTCTATATATAAATGTAAGAATAATGATTGTGATTATTTTACTAAAAATTTTAATTCTATGTCTTCCAAGGATAAAGAGTTATATATTAAAGATCCTGGTAAATTTAAACTAAGATATATTTATAGGGATTACAATTTTACTTTAGAGAACCTAGCTTCTAATACTCCTAATAGCCCTAAGATTGATATTAACAGAGCTCATAATTCATTAACTACTATAGGCTATATTCTTACTTTTTATGTTAATTATGGTCTCTCATCTAGAGAGGTGTCTAGCGTAATGAAGGATGTATTTAATGTTAGTGTTTCGCATCAAACAGTTCTTAACTACGCACAAGCTGCAGCCTACTATTTATCTGATTTTACTAAGGATAAAGTTGAAAATATATCTGATATTTTATGTGGTGATGAAACCTATATTAAAATTAAAGGTAAATGGAGATATATTTTCCTCATCCTAGATCCTGTAAATAAAATTATTGTATCTAATTTTATTTCTAAAAACAGAGATACATTTTCAGCTTGTTCAGCTATTAAATCTGCTCTTGATTGTTTCAGTAAATTACCTGAAAATTTAACCTTTGTATTTGATGGTAATCCAATTTATCAATTAGCTAAATACTTTTATTCTAAACATGGCATAAATTTCGATATAAAAACAGTTGTAGGTTTGACTAATAATGATATTATCTCTACTGAATACAGACCTTACAAGCAATTTATAGAACGTTTAAATAGGACTTTTAAGGATAACTATAGGCATACTAATGGCTTTGGTTCTTTTGATGGAGCTATTACCTATGTTACCTTATTTACAGCCTGGTTTAACTTTTTAAGGCCTCATTCAGTTCTTGATAATGAAGTGCCTATTCATTTAAAAGAACTTGATAGATATGCTAATATGCCTACTAAATGGGCTAAGCTGATTGAACTTTCTCAATTGCATGCAATCGAGAAAGAAAAAGAAAAAGTTTTTTCCGAGGCTGCCGCCTAGTTTACATTTGAACCTTGAAAACTTAATATTAAAAGCCGTTATCAAATTCCACACTATACTTATGCCCTTTTTTAGTATATAATTTAGTCAAATCTTATTTAAAAACATATCAAAAGTATTTTTCTGTTTTCATATCTTTTTTTACACTACCCTTTATAGCCAGTTGACTCACTTATAGTTCCACTATCTGTTTGTACAGCCATGCCATATTTACTATATTTAGCCATTACATATATAAGCGATAGAGCTGATGCGATGAAAACTAAAGATGTAATAGTGATATTAAATGACGACATAAATACCCATCCCAATATGAATAATAAAATCATCCATTTTTCATCAAGAATTTGTTTTAATAAAATTGCAAAACCTAATGCAGGAAGCATTTTCCCACCAACAGCCAAGAATTTAAGTACTATTGCTGGTAAACTAGCAAGCAGACTTTCCGCAAATGGTGCTCCAAAATAACAAGTCAATGATACTATAAAAAATCTCTCTAAAAACGAAACTGATGTTCCCATAACATTCGATATTCTTACTCCTCTAGCATCTGCTTTTTCTGCGCATCTATCTGCCCTATGTGAAAATGCAGCTTGAACAGTCATCGTAAAGTTATGAAGTGCAACTCCTAAAGCTCCTAGAGGTATTGCTAAGGCAACAGCTGTTTCTGCTCCCCCACCAGCTGCAATTGCCAAAGGGATGCCTATATATGCAGCTAAATTCATATCCGATGGAACTGCTCCACCAGGAGTTATCTGGCCAATAAAGATAGCTTGTACAGCAACTCCGCACAATACACCGGCAGTTACATCACCTAAAATTGCACCGCATATAAGTCCAGCAACTAGAGGCCTTCCAATTCCATACCAACCACCAGTTGTTCCAAAAAGCCATGGTACTTGATTTCTTCCAAGATAAGCAAACAGACCAATCAATAAAGCTTGCCATAATTCCATTTTAACCCCTCCATTATAATATTAGTTTATTAAAGTCTACTTTAGGATCGTTTGGTACCATTTGTGCTATAAAATCCGTTCCAGTACTAATTAAGTGCTTTATAATATCTTTTTCTTCATCATTTAAGTAAACAGTCTTTCTATATTGAGTGGTTCCTTCTCTTCTGGGGACATTCCCAATGATAACTTCTTTAAACCTGTAGCCTAATTTATCTAATTTAGACAATGTTTCTATTTTTGTTATTATGACTAAAATATTTTCTCCGATATAAGTTTCCTTGTCATTTAACCTCTCAAACGCTTTCTCAACTCCCAATACAGATAATTTAACAGAATTTGGTTTTGCCATTTTTAAAGCTGCTATTTGTATGTCGTCTTTAATTATGTCATCGTCGATTACAATAATTCTATCTATCCCTAACTTGCTAGTCCATGCAGTAGCTACTTGACCATGTATTCCGCGATAATCTACTCTCACCCCTTTAATGGTATATTTCTCTCTGTTATCGTTTTTTGATTCAGAGCTATGATCCATTTTCTCCACCTCCTTTTTTTCAGTATGCACAGATACTTTCATATAATTGTCAACAATAACCATAATAGAATTTTTTGCTTCGTTTAATATGATTTCTATGTCTTCTTCCCCCATGACAGTAGAAAGTAACATTGGCAAATTCATTCCTGTGAAAATAACTGCTCTGTTATCCTTGGAAAACTTCTCAAAAGCTGAATTTGCTGGAGAACCCCCCTTTATGTCTGCAAAAATAAATAATTTATCGTAAATTTTTAGTTGTTCATCTAGTTCATCTAGTTTATCAAGATATTCCTTCTTACCATATTCTGGTAGCAATGGCACTGAAAATATTCCATCTTCTTCCCCAGTAATCATTGTTATTACATTTTTCATAGCATTAGGCAAATTTCCGTGACCTATTAATACAATAGCTTTCATGTTCTACCTCCAAATTTAGAACCCAAACTTTCATAGTCATTAGGATCTTTAGACTCTGCCGCAATAGATTCTCTTTTATTTACTTTCCATTCTTTTTTAATCTCAATCGGCCCACTCAATAGAGGATCATCTGTATTAATCATAAACTCATCTAACTTATTCCTCATAAAATTGAGTATATCTTGGTATTCATCTTTCCCCACCAGATTGTTTTTTTCAAACACATCATAGTAAAGATCAAACAAATACTCTTCTTCTTTTTTTAATTCATTTAATCCATTTTCCATATAAAAGTCCTTAACTGGAGATGTGTCTATATTTGATTTGTTGATTTTCAAGTATTCATTATCAAAATACTTTATATATTTATATCTTTCGGTTCTCACCGACCTAACAGGCTCATAAGATGTGTGAAAGTTTATCTCGCTAAATACGAAATCGTCTCCTTGATATTCTTCTCCTTTGAAAATTTGTACAAAACTTTTTCCTTCAAGATAGTCTGGTTTATCAATGCCTACTACATCCAGTAATGTTGGTAGGACATCTATGTGAGAGATTAACCCATCAAAAGATCTCTGCTGATATTTTGAATCAGGTACTCTAATCGCTAACATCACTCCTATGCCATTGTCAAATAAAGTACATTTAGCAAAAGGGAATGCGACCCCATGATCAGTAGTTAAAATGACAACGGTGTCATCATAAATATCAAGTTTCTTTAGTTCAGAAATGATTAGTCCAACATTCATATCAGCTATTTTTAAGCTAGTCTTATATCTTGCAAAATCTTCTCTGGTAATTTCATTGTTGACTATATTAATTGGAGGAACTGAAAAATCAATCGATTGGTCATCGTCTATGTCAGTAGGAAATTTTCGGTGAGTTGCATGCATGCCATATGATATGAAAAATGGTTTTGTTTTATCATATTCTTTTAGAAATTTTGCCAAATTTCTTGCATTTTCGATATCCCATTGAATTAAATCTTCTGCTGTATAATTAGAATTGTCCGCACTTAAATCTATTTCATATCCCAAAGTGCCAATAGCTTTTTCATGTTCTGTATAATATCCTATCTCATGCTGAACACCACAAAGCGCCGTCAAATATCCATTGTTTTTCAATATAGTTGCAATATGTAATTCCTTGTTGATTTTAAATCCTCTTTGTGCCAAGCCTAACATTCCGTTTTGATGAGGATACACGCCAGTCAATAATCCCGCTCTACTAGGCGAGCAAGTAGGAGCAACGCTGAATGCGTTTTGAAATAAAACTGCTTCTTTGCAAAATTTTTCTATATTGGGTGTATCTACTTTATAACCATATGGACTTATAATTCTACCCGTATCATGAGTATGAATATATAAAATATTCATCTTTCTACCTCCTTAAACTTGTTAAATACAATATATCATCGAAATATATTTTTCACAATACACTTGACAAATTTTGATATAACAATTTAAAATGTAATAATACAAATAACGAATTTATAGTAGAAATATTTTTTATTTTTGATATAATTAGAATATTAAATAAATAATAGGGGGCACTTATGGGAACTCTACCGCTTTATATGATGATAGCGAATGAGCTAATACAATCAATTGAGAATGGTGAATACAAGAAGAATGAAAAATTACCAACAGAATCTAAATTGTGCAAAATTTACAATGTCAGTAGAATTACAATCAGGCAAGCACTACATGTATTGGAAGAGAGGCAGTATATTGAAAAAATGCAGGGTAGTGGTACTTATGTCACATTTTCCAAAAATACAATGTTAATGGAAAGATCGTCCAAAATAATATCTTTTTCTGATGAAATGAAAATAAAAAACATCGTGCCAAGTGCAAAAATAGTAGATTTTCGACTTGTTAAATCCGATAAACAATTATCCGAAGAATTAAACACAGAGCTAAACACTGATTTTATCTATTATGAAAGAATATTGCTGGGAGATGATTTCCCATATTGTTTCGAAAAAGGATATTTGCCGGTTTCTTTATTTTCAGACATCACAATAAAAAATCTCGAAAAATCAAAAATAGAATACATAGAAAAAGAAAAAAACATAGAAATTGGATACAGTCATCAAGTCGTACGTGCTTTAATGCCTGATCAAAAACTTCATGAATTATTAAGAGTCAAATTAAATACTCCTTTAATAGAAATAGCTCACATAACTTATACCCCAGATGACATACCAATAGAGAAAACAAGTATTATCTTCGACTCAAATGTATATCAGGCTCATTTTATCAAATATAGAAAATGAATTACTAATTCCATTAAAAATAAGGACTGATTAAATGAAAAGTTTATCGTTATTAATAAAACCATCTTCAAACTTATGTAATTTGGATTGCAATTATTGTTTTTACCAAGATGTCGTGAAACATAAAAGAGTAGTGGATAATGAGTTTATGTCTACTATTACAATGGAAAAAATCATAAGTCAAATATATGATAACCGAGAAACCTTAAACAAAGTAAACCTCATATTTCAAGGAGGTGAGCCAACATTAATTGGTAAGAATTTTTATGAATCATTTATCTCAAAAATGAAATCAGCTCAACTCAATAACCTTGAGATCAATTATTCTATTCAAACAAATGGCATTTTGATAGATGAGGAGTGGTGCGAATTTTTTGCTGAAAATGATTTTTTGGTAGGTCTTTCGTGGGATTGTTTAGAAGAGATCAATGATTTATATAGAACTGATAAAAATGCCCATCCAACCTATAACAAAATCAAGCACGCAAAAAAATTATTTGATGAATACAGTGTCAATTACAATGTAGTTTCCGTTCTCACTAATGACTTAGCTTCAAGAACTAAAGAAGTATATGCTTTCATAATAAATGAAAATATCAGATTTATACAATTCATCCCTTGTATTAATGGTTTAGGAAAAAATCCAATCGCTTCTCCAGCATTAACTCCTGAAAATTTCAGTAAATTCTACAAGGA
Organism: Soehngenia sp.; assembly: GCA_035406565.1. GTDB lineage: Bacteria > Bacillota > Clostridia > Tissierellales > Tissierellaceae > Soehngenia. Next base: position 19,010 of record DAONLG010000010.1, on the reverse strand, counting down.
ATTATTTCAAATGTGGAGCAAATCCATAGAAGCAAATGATTACATAAGCATTGGTTTTTTTGATAGCTTGATTTCATACCTAAATAAAGGAATAGTCAACTTTTGTGGAATAGATGGCAATTGCCATTTTCAATATGTTATCGAAGCAAATGGAGATGTGTATCCTTGCGATTTCTATGCAGTTGATCAGTATTTTTGTGACAACATAAATAATTTAGGGTTATTAGATTTTCCATTTACTAAAAATGCAAACAAGTTTATTTCTGATAGAAGTTGCATCTCTAATTTCTGTATTGATTGCAAATACATAAATTACTGCAAAGGGGGTTGTAAAAGGCTTAAGTACAATATGTATTTAAATGAAACCGAAACATATTGTGGTTTTAAAGATTTTTTAGAAAAATATGAAGATCAATTATTAGAACTATCAAATATTATCAAATAAGAAGTTGTAAAACTATCACTCATTCGAGGAGGCATCAAATGTCATTATATTTAATGTACTTTTTAATTGCAATTATTGCTACTACTCTTGGATCTATTACTGGAATGGGTGGTGGTATAATCATGAAACCAATATTAGATTATTTAAATCACTACAATATAGAAACAATTGGAATTTTATCCTCAGTTACTGTTCTTTTTATGGCAATTGTTTCTATTAGCAGGCAATTGATTAAATATAGAAAATTCAGCCCAAAAGCTGCGTTATTTCTATCTTCAAGTTCAATATTAGGTGGTATATTCGGAGAGCGGATTTTAAATGTATTAGTATTAAATTTATCTCATGAAAGTGTTAAGTTAATACAAAATTTTATTTTATCCATTCTATTGATTCTTATTTTCTTATATGTTTTAAACAAAAAAAGCTTACCCTCATACAAATTTAGGAACGCATTAGTATTTTTTATAGTTGGATGTCTACTAGGTATTTTAGCATCATTCCTAGGAATCGGTGGTGGGCCAATAAATGTAGCAATTTTGATTTTTTTCTTTAGCTTTGATACAAAAGAGGCAGCTTTTTATTCCTTGGTCACAATATTATTCTCGCAATTGTCAAAGATTACAACAGTATATTTAACTAAAGGTTTTAGCGGTTATGATTTAAAAGTACTTCCATTTATGGTTTTAGGCGGCATACTTGGAGGACTTATAGGAAGCCATCTTAATAATGCTTTTGAGGAAAATAAAATCGAAATTGTCTTTAATTGTATAGTTATATTTATGTTCATAGTTTGCATGGTCAATATTGTAAATGTATTAGTAATATAAAAAATCCCAAGTAGATAATCTAATTTAAATCAATTAGGTTATCTACTTAGGAATTGTGCATTATGCTATATTTATTTTAATTCTATTAATAATTCTCTTAAATATTCATATACTCTTTGTGCAGAAGATATTGAAGCTCTTTCTTCTGGAGTATGGACTTTTTCTAAATCCGAACCAATAGATATTATATCCATATCTGGATACTTCTCATTAATTACACCGCATTCAAGTCCTGCATGAATGACAGTTGTTTCCATATCTTTGTTGTACATGTTTTTAAATACTTTCACTGCAGTATCTCTTAATTCAGATTTTGGTTTATATTCCCATTTAGGATATTGATTTACTATCTTGTAATTTGCATTGTTCTTTTCAATTACCGAAACGATTTTATTTCTAAGATCATCCATAGATTTTTGTGAGGAAGATCTCATCGAAACTATCATTATAAATTTATCATCTTTAGTGTCAATTCTCGCTAAATTATCAGAGCTTTCAACAATTTCAGGGTTATCTGGAATCATTGTAAACACTCCAGTAGGAATATCCCTGATTAGATTCATGATAGCTTCAGTACTTTCTTTAGATAATACTTTATTTACATCTGCAGACCTAGTTATGGCTATAGTTATATTCCCTTCGATTCCTTTATTTAATTCTAACACTGTTGATTTTATTTTATCTAATGCTTTTTCCACTGATTCAACATCTGATTTTTTAATACCTATTTTAGCTTCTGTTTCTCTAGGAATTGCATTATCTTTCGTTCCACCATGTATTTCAATGATCCTTAAATCGGATATTTTAGATATTTCCTCAAGGACTTGATTTAATACTTTGTTTGAATTTCCTTTTGGTTTATGAATTTCAATTCCTGAGTGCCCTCCAACTAACCCTGTCACTTTAACTGTGTATTCAATGTATTCATCACTATTTTCATAGTTCAAAGGAAGCTCTACTTCGATCGTCTCTCCACCAGCAGACCCCATAGTGAGTATTCCCTCTTCTTCTGAATCAAGATTTATATATCTTCTGCCATTTAAAACTTTATCTGATAAATTTATTGCGCCATCCATGTTAACTTCTTCTGACACTGTTACTAATAATTCCAATTCAGGATGCTCAAGAGTTTTATCTTCGATTAGTGCTAATCCCATAGCTACTCCTAATCCATCATCCGCTCCTAAAGTAGTTTTATTTGCTTTTATCCAATCTCCATCAATAATCAATTCGATAGGGTCTTTAGAAAAGTCATGAGGCGAATCTGATTCTTTTTCGCATACCATATCCATATGACCTTGCAATACAACTCCTACTGAATTTTCGTATCCTTTTGTAGCAGGTTTTCTGATTATGATGTTGAGATGGTCATCTTGAATTGTTTCGAGTCCAAGCTTTTCTCCAACTGATTTTAGATAGTTGCTAACTTCTCTTTCGTGATAACTACATCTAGGTATTTTAGTTAATTCTTCAAAATAGTAAAAAACTCTTTCTGGTTTTAGTCCATCTAAAACTCCCATTTTATCCCTCCTATAAATGAGAAAATCTACACAAGTCACTTGTGCATACCTTTTTTCCACTTTATATTATATACTCTTATATAAAGATAAACAATATATATACAAATATATGTAAATACTATTTATACATAAGTTTGAATTAAATGAGAATGTTTGTTGCGAATCTATTCAGATTATTAAATGCTATCTAAGCTAATTTAAAATACATAATGATAGCTTTATGATATAAGTCACTTATATATAAATTTTAGTTAAATAGAGTGAAATCTTACTGTCTAATACTATGAGCTAAATCATTAATTACAACAGGGTCTGCATTTTCAAGGGATTTAATTAATTCATCTTCTTTCCCAGATAAATTTTCTCCATTGAAAATTAGAGCATTCCATAACTCAGTTAACGCAGAGGAAAGTCTTTCATCATCTGTAAATTGTATTGCTGCATATATATTACTAGTTAACGCTTCTAAAACGTTCTCATCATTGCTTACTTTTAGATCCTCTAATTTGTTTATTGCAAATGAAATTAATGTTTCTCTTCTTATTGCTCTATCTTTTAAATCATTATGATGGCCTACATAAAAACCTGTAAGAAAACTTATAAAGATAGAAATAATTAGCACGCTTAATAAACAAAATCTCTTCATATTTGTCATCTCCCACTAAAATATATTTTCAACTTAGCAATATTCATACTTCACTTATTTACGAGATGATGTCTGCCCTTATAATATCTGAGGAAATCTCGTTATTTTAAACTAAATATTAACTCCTGCTAAAAGTGATTATTGATATGCTTGATGGCGCCAAATATATCTAGAAAGGAGTACACAATGTGTGAATTTAACTTTCAGTTTACTATGCACAACTCAGCTACTGATATCGTCAAAACTAATACCGGAGCTGATACTGCACACTTTATTCGATGCAAAATTTTGAATTCTGCTGTCATGTTTAATGTTCCAAATTATCTAGCCTATCTTTATCAAATGGATTAGAAACATCTATAGTCTTATGTTAAATTTGCTTTGTCTAATAATGGATTTCAGAATTATGTAGATGCAATGAATAGATTGAATTAATCCATTTTTATACCAGTTATATAAGTATATGGGACTGGTGTAGTAATATATTTATTGGTTCTGATAATACATGTTGTGTTTATTTTCTCAGCTACTAGCTCTCACAAATTATTTGAAATTGTTTGAAATTATTATTTCTCATGTCTTTCGATAATATTATTCAAATCATCCAGTAATGGCATAAATTTGCTAAAATCAATTGTTTTATAGTTTTTCAATATATATTCTGAAAAAATGGTTTTACCATAATATTGTTTCTCATCAAAAGTACTACTTCTTGAAAAATTTTTCTCATCAATTTTGGTCGAAAGCACTGAAGTATCAAATAAATCTTCAATCTCACACTCATTTTTCCCTTCAACCAGAGGATTAGTTACTATGAACAAATTTCCGCATATATTATATCCACTTTGAAATGGTTTTTGCGTAATTCCAGTATGCTTTATAAATTTTTTTAATGGTTTTTCACTTTCTTGTTCATTATCAAAAACAAGAATAACAGGATTTTTGTGATAAAAAGTCCCTTGATTCTTAAAAAAATCATACAAATTAGGGTAATTATTCTTTCCAGAATACAAATTATAAATATTCAACATCGTATCAGCTCCATCTTGTTGAATATTCAAAAAATATTTCAACCGCTTTGTCCGAGCTAGAAATGAAATACTAAATTCAAAATTATTATCTTTTTTGGTAACTAATTTAGGATATTTAGAATAATTTTGTTTTAATGCAGCCTTTATATATAATATGTCTGTTTTCCCTTCTGTAACAATAAGTGGTTTTGAATTTGAATAGAAATATTTATAAAACAGAAATTTCTGATACTGTTTTTCTCTGGAATTAAGTTTCCATATAGTATGTTTCTTATCATGATCATTCTTATTATTATAATAATCCAACTGATTAATAAATGCGAATCTTCCTTCTAATTGATTTATGGTTCCATCAAAATCATTAATTTGAAATTTTCCTTCCCGGTATAAAGCATTAGCCATTGCTCTTGTGGTTTTACAATATTCTCTATTTACATTCAACTTTTTATTTACTACTAAACCTGTTACTTCTTGTCTTGAGTTTTTATATACTAATCTAGTTTTATTATTGTTTATTAAAAAACCACATTTTTCTATTTCAACAGTAATTTCAGTCAAGAATTTTTCTTTATTTTTAATAAATTTAGAATCATTCGTTGAAAATGTCATATCATCTGCATATCTAGTATAATCTAATCTATATTTTCGTGAGATACTTATTAATCTCATATCCAAAATATTGCAAATCAGATTAGTAATTATCGGTGAACTAGGTGCTCCTTGAGGTAAACAGCCTTTGTAACATGCTAATTGTGCTATTACAGTTGCAACTTCAATAGGTAGTCTAAATTCTCTGTTTTTTTCAAAAAATCCTCTTACTCTTCCAAAGTGAAAACTATCAAAGAAATTTTCTAAATCAACATTTAAAATATATTGCTTTTTTCTATGAATAGCTGCATTTGTGATAATTCCTTTTTTTTCCTCAAACGCATGAGAAACATTCGTCTGAATATTATTCATTTTTACATATTCACTATGATGTTTCCATAAAGCATCTGCTAACTTACGTTGTATTTCTTTCAATTCGTCCTGAGGTGCATTTATCTGTCTCATATCACCATTTTTCTTGGGTATCTCAAATGTTTTGTAACAATTTTCTGTTTTTTTTATATACAATATATATGTCAGTTTTTTCAGTGAAATACCAAGAAAAATGGCTAGATCTCCTCTACATTTTATATCATTAAAGTTCATCATGTTTTCCCCTTATGCGTGTGGTTACTCATTACGCTTTTAAACGTCTAGCCTATTTCGATAATAGATAATAGTGTAAAATTTGGCGAGTCTTCCCACCATTATTGTCAATGCTTGCGAATCCACAAGCTCAAAATCTAACCACACGCTGTTTTTATTTTATCTTATTTTGTAAAATTAGGCAACGCTTTCTTCATCCTGGATAATGTCAATTAATTGTTGGAAAACAATTAAATAGTTTTCTAAATAATATTAAAATAATAACCCCTTAATCTCATAATGTAATAATTTATAATTTAACCTACCTTAATAAACCTATCTTAATACCCTATTTGGTACATATTTATATTTTATTTATATTGTATTTTAAGTATATTAAGCTTTAAAAACTTGAGGTTTTAAGCATATCTTTAAGCCATCTGCATTCTGTTCTTGATATATATGGAATTTCTATTTTTATATCTACCTCTACTACTACACTCTACCACTTTGTATTTGTGTTTCTTCTATTGCAAAGTTAATAATTTCCATTGTTTGTTTTTTATTTCCTCTTTTAATATTATTCCATAGTGGCTTATTTATATTGATTGGGTTTTCTAGACTATCAAGGTGTGCGGTTATTATTTTTACATATTTACTACCTTTTATAATACTAAGTCCATTTTTAATCCAATTGGCTCCGTCTCCTGCTAGGTATATGTCTTTTACTGAATCTATGTCATAGGTTTCATCTAGATATATGCCTATCTCTATCTATAAATCTTCAGAATTGATCTCTACAGTGAAATATCTTATGTTTTCAAGTGCGGCATGTAGAGAAACAAACTGCCCGTAATTAAATTTTTTTATTTATATAAATCTTTTTGTAGCAGATTAACAAGACAATTAAAAGTTTCTTCATCCTTCTTTTCAACAAAACTTTCTATTACTTCAATAATCCTTTGATTTTTGGTTATTAATCTTAAACGAGGAATTTCCATGCACAAATCATTTAGAGCATTTTTAACATTTTCTTCATCTGGCAATTCTTGAATATTATATAGTTCTACTCTTAAGGAGTATTTTGCTTCTTTTGGGTATAAAACAATTTGAGCAAAAATAATAAGATTAATATACAATCTCTTCTTTTCATCAAATATATATCTTTTCTTTTCTCTCATAGGTTCGATAATAAAAGATGATAATATAAGGGTGAAAATTGATGAACTTAAAATACTAATAATCACAGTAATAACATTTAGCATATCCATAAATTTCTCCTTTCTTGATGTATTTATAAAAAGATATATCATGAATTTTATAATAATGTCAATTAATTGTTAGAAAGTAATTATTTTACACTTAGACTAGCATTGTAATGTGATTAACTAACCTAAAAAGATATATATATCAAATATCCTAATTGTAAACCAATGATGCCCGCGATATAATCATATTGTATATAATGTTATTTGTGATTTGAAAGGGGAGTCCAGTTATATGAAAAATAATTCTCAAGAAAAAAAGATGCGAAAATATATTGTCACAGGAGCTGCTGGGCACTTGGGGAGTACAATTATTAGGAAACTAATTGAATTAGATTATGAGGTATCTGGACTTCTTCTACCTGGCGAAACACCAAAAGTGATAGGAAAAAACATCACTTATCATATAGGTGATGTCTGTGATATCAATTCTCTCCAAAAACTATTTCAAGAAGATGAAAATAAGGAAATATATTTGATTCATACCGCTGCATTAATATCCATAGCAAATAAAATACCCCCCAAAGTACATGAAGTTAATGTGGGTGGTGTTAAAAACATTCTAAAACTCTGTGAAGAAAAAAATGTGAAAAAATTGGTATATGTCTGCTCTGTTCATGCTATTCCAGAGCTCCCTAAAGGGCAGATTATGAAAGAGCCAGATTCATTTTCGCCAGAACTTGTTAATGGTGGATATGCCAAAACAAAAGCTGAAGCTGCTCAAGCTGTTTTAGATGCTACAAAAAAAGGATTAAATGCTGTAATTGTATTGCCTTCTGGAATTATTGGACCATATGATGATGGTGGAAATCACCTAATTCAGATGATTTCTGAGTACATGCATGGTAAACTTCCTGCATGTGTAATTGGTGGATATGATTTTGTCGATGTGCGAGATGTAGCTTTAGGGTGTATCCTTGCAGCAGAATATGGTAAAAGTGGGCAGAGTTATATACTAAGTGGCACTAATCTCAAATTAAAAGATTTGCTGAAGATAGCCGGGAAATATTGCGATCGTAAACCTATCCCCGCTATACCTATTTGGAGTGCAAAGTTAGTTGTTCCTTTTGTCAGTGTTTATTCACATATCCGAGATAAAAGACCCCTATATACATCATATTCCCTTACCACCTTGTCAGGAAATAGCCTCTTTTCAAATGATAAAGCAAAACAAGAATTGCACTATACAGTTAGAGATATAGAGGAAACGGTAAGAGATATGGTGGAATGGATATATAATATTTAGACTTGTACTTTAAACATATGCCATGGCAATCAAACTAAAAAAATCGCTCAAAACTTAGCTAAAAAGTTAGTTTCGAGCGATTCAAGCATCTACTCCCACTCGATAGTTGCTGGTGGTTTATTAGTGATATCATAGACTATTCTATTTACATGATCTACTTCATTTACAATTCTAGAGGAAATATGCCCCAATAGTTCCCATGGAATTTGTGCAAATTCAGCAGTCATAAAGTCTATAGTCTGAACTGCTCTTAAGGCGATTGTATAATCATAAGTTCTTCCATCTCCCATAACTCCAACGCTTTTTATATTTGTAAGCACTGCAAAGTATTGGTTGATATTAGACTCTATACCTGACTTTACTATTTCATCTCTGAAAATTGCATCCGCTTCTCTTAATATTTCCAATTTTTCTTCTGTTACTTCTCCAATAACTCTTATTGCAAGTCCTGGCCCTGGAAATGGTTGTCTAAATACCAAGTGATGAGGTAGCCCTAATTCAAGCCCAACTTTTCTTACTTCATCTTTAAAAAGATCCCTTAGTGGTTCTATTATTTCTTTAAAGTCAACATTTTCAGGCAATCCACCTACATTGTGATGGCTCTTTATCACTGCGGAGTCGCCAACACCACTTTCTATGACATCTGGATAAATTGTACCTTGCACTAAAAAATCCACTTCTCCTATTTTCTTAGCTTCTTCTTCAAACACTCTAATAAATTCTTCACCAATGATCTTTCTTTTTGTTTCTGGATCTGTGATTCCCTTTAATTTCTGTAAAAATCTATCCTTAGCATCTACTTTGATAAAATTTAATTCATAGTTTTTAGCAATTGCTTCTTCGACTTCTTTAGCTTCATCCTTTCTTAGTAATCCATGATCTACAAATATGCATGTCAACTGATTTCCAACAGCTTTACTTACTAAAACACTTGCCACAGATGAATCTACTCCACCTGAAAGTGCACATAATACTTTCTTATTCCCTATTTTTTCTCTTAATTCTTTTATTTTGCTTTCAGTAAAAGCACTCATTTCCCATGTTCCATTTACTTTTGCTACATTGTAAAGGAAATTAGATATTATTTTTTCTCCCTCTTCAGTATGCAACACTTCAGGGTGGTATTGCACAGCATATATTTTCTTTTCTGCATTTTCAAAAGAAGCAGTTTTGCAGCTATCAGTTTTAGCAGTAACAACAAATCCTTCCGGTAAGCTTTCTACATAGTCAGTGTGGCTCATCCAACATACAGATTTCTTTTTAACATTTTCATATAGTTTTGATTCTGCAATGATCTCTAATTCCACTTTTCCATACTCTCTAGCTAAAGCTTTCTTTACTTCTCCTCCTAAGGAATATGCTATTAATTGAGCACCATAGCAAATACCTAAGATAGGAATGTCTAGATTGAAAATCTCTTGGCTTATTTTAGGAGATTTCTCTTCATATACGCTATTAGGTCCACCAGTAAATATAATAGCTTTAGGATTTAGTTCTTTTATTCGCTCTATACTTATAGTATGAGGGACTATTTCACAATATACCTTTAAATCTCTAACTCTCCTCGCTATCAATTGATTGTATTGTCCCCCAAAATCAATTATTAAAACCAGCTCTTTTTCCATTAACTTTCCTCCATATTTAAAGTTTTTTTAATATATTCATCAATGAATATTTTATCCAAATTCCATATTTTTTTAAATTCATTAATTTCCTCAGTCTTGTTTTTATCTACTACTTTTTTGCGATTTATCGCTCTAATCATTATATTTTTAGGTGTGTGCTCCATGTCGATAAACTCTAGCATGTTTACTTGATAGCCATATTTTTCAAGATACAGTCCTCTTAGACTATCTGTTAGAAGAGAATTCAGCCTCTCTTTTATAATTCCATGTTTAAGCATTGGCGTTAAATCAGGATTATCTATTTTATCAAAAAGCTCATGCTGACAACACGGAACAGATAATAGCACTTTTGTGTTCCATTTTATAGCATTTACCAAGGCAATGTCAGTAGCTATATCACAAGCGTGCAAGGTAACTACAAGGTCTAAATCCCCTTTGAATTGATAATCTTTTATATCACTGCAGATAAATTTTAGTCCATCATAATTTAGAGTGTCTTTGACTTGATTGCAGTAGTTTATGACATCCTCTTTTAAGTCTAGGCCAACTATATCTGCTTCTAAGTTTTTAATTTGAGTAAGATAATAGTAAAGTGCAAAGGTTAAGTAACTTTTGCCACAGCCAAAGTCAATAATTTTTAGTTTTTTCTTGCCTTCAAAATTTTCATAAATATCCTCAACTATTTCAAGAAATTTGTTTATTTGCTTAAACTTATCATACTTCTTCTTATATACTTTTCCATTAGAATCCATTACACCCAAAAGTATTAAAAAATCTATTTTCTCTCCATCTTTTAATATATAGTTTTTTTCTCTATTGTGTTCTTTGTTTACTTCAAATGTAGTGTCATTTATTTTTTTTACTTTAAACTTGTTCTCGCTTGTCTTTATCACTTGAATTTCTCCATTCACAGTTTTAAAAAGTCCTTGTCTAAAATCTCTTAATAAGTCGATAAACTTTTTAATGGATTCTTCTACACTTACGTTTTCATGAACCACTTTATTGTCAATGAAATACTCAAATTGATATTTTCTTATCCCTTTTATAATAACGGGCTTTATATTTACTTTACTATACTCAATATCACTTCTTTTTTCTTTATCGCTCAATATAGCTTTGCTGAGTTTATCTTCTTCTAATAATTCTTTTAACATCTCTACTACTTTTTCCATTGCATCACCTATATTAACTTTGATAGGACTTCTCCTATTTTTTCTCTAAAAACATAATCTGCTCTGTTGTCATATGGGGTTTCATCTTTATTGATCAACACCAATGGATAACCTCTAAAGTAACTAATTAGTCCTGCTGCTGGATAGACATTTAAAGAAGTTCCTCCAACTATTAACATTTTTGCATTTGAAATATATTGTATACTTCTTTCTAATATAGAAGTGTCAAGCATTTCTTCATATAAAACTACATCTGGTCGCACAATACCACCACATTTTTCACATCTTGGTATACCTTGAGATTCTAATATAAACTCTAGAGAATAATTTTCATTGCAATTTATACAATAGTTTCGGTGTATAGACCCATGAAGTTCCAAAACATTTTTTGAACCTGCCATTTGATGTAATCCATCAATATTTTGAGTTATCACTGCTTTTAATTTCCCCATCTTCTCAAGTTCAGAAAGAGCAATATGTGCCTTATTTGGTTTTGCATCTTTATACACCATATTGTGCTTATAAAAATCAAAAAATTCTTCAGGATGGTTGACAAAAAATGTATGGCTCAACATGTATTCTGGAGGATATTGATAATCTCCCTTTTTATATAAGCCATCCGCAGACCTAAAGTCTGGTATATTGCTTTCAGTTGAAACTCCAGCTCCGCCAAGGAAAACAATATTATCACATTTCTCTATTTGTTTTTTCAAATTATCAATTGAATTATCTCTTTTCATTATATCATCTCCTTCTGGCTTTATTATATTTTAACACACTTTTTTAATTATGTTTATGAATTGTCACCAAGAAGAAGAATAAAATAATCGTTGGACAAATAAAAAATATAGAGAATAATCCTAAACTCTATATAATGTAATCAATAGACTACAAAAGAAAGGATATTCTCTATTGGTTCTAATAACGTTGCTTTTAGAATGGCTATTTTTTTATTTTGAAAACTTAGTTTGTTGTTTTTCTGTATTCAAATTTAACTTTCATATTTAAATGCTCCATGTATAATGGTCTAACTGCTATAACCCAAAGTATTTTTCAAACAGAACCATCAGTTTTTCGATAATTCCCCGCTTTTTCTCAGCCCTGCCTCCGCCAAATCGAGACATAGGAGGCATGATTTTATCAATAGCGGTACCAGTTGTTTTATATGTATAGTCTTTCCCCTTAAGCATCTAATCTAAATAAGCATCTCATGATACTTTTATTTAGCTCACCAAATTTTTCATTAATTACAGAAGTTCTATTGTAATAACCTATTAAATAGATTCCTTTTTTATGAAGCTAATATCCCTATATTACATCTAATTCAAACACATGCAATTGTATTTGAGACAATTTTATTACTTCTTTATCCTTCACGTCAAAGCATCCTGAATAAAAGTACATGCCACTCAAAGCATTCTGTTCTACACTTGTTGACTTAATGATTTAGAATGGTTTTCTTCTTTAACTATCTTTTTCAATTACTAGATGTGTAACGTATCCACTAGAAATCATAATCGTAATATATTTTAGTATTTCATAAATAATCTTTAAAAATCTTTAATAGAATTTTATTCTAATTCTGGCTTAGATTCCTCTTCTTCTTTTAAAATAGCACTAAGTACTAATGCAACAACTGTACCTGCTGATAATCCAGAACTAAAAAGACTGCTTAAAACCCCGGGAAGTTGTTCAAGAATTGCTGGTCTAAATGTAACTCCTAAACCTATTCCCAATGCACTAGCAACAATTAGCATATTTCTATTTGTGTATCTTACTTTTGATATAGTTTTGATACCAGATACTGCAACTGTCCCAAACATTACTATAGAAGCACCTCCAAGTACGCATTCAGGCATAATTGATATAATAGTTGCAAATTTAGGACAGAAGCTAATAACAATAAGTAATATACCTGTGATAATAGCTACAAATCTAGAACCACATTTTGTCAATGGAATAAGTCCAACGTTTTGACTAAATGATTGTACAGGTCCCGAACCTAGCAAAGGTCCAACCATAGAGCCTAAAGCATCTGCTCTTACACCAGCCGCCATATCTTTACCTGTCAACTCTGTGTAAGTCACTTCCCCAAGAGTTTGCATTACTCCAACAGTTTCAATTATAGTAACTAGGTATCCTGCAATAAAAGGTATGCTATATTTAATATTAAAGTCTATGCCAAATCTCCCAATTTCTGGTAATTTAAACCAGTATGCTTCTGCTACTTTTGAAAAATCTACGAGGCCAAATGGAATACTAATTATATATCCCACTACCATACCGATCAAAACAGCTGCAGAACTTGCCATGCCTTTTCCATATCGGTTTAAAAATAATACTACTAACAAAACAGTTACGGCAATTATAAGGTAAATTGGATCACCATAATTTGGATTACCAAAACCTCCACCAATCCAGTCAAATGCTACAGGCATCATTGACAAACCCATTAAAGTAATAACTGTACCTGTTATAATAGGTGTAAATATTTTCATAAGTGGTTCAACAAAATGACTTAAAATAAATTCTAAAATTCCACCTAAAATCGCACCCCCAAAATAAGCAGGAAGTCCTCCCCCCATTGAATTGATAACAACATTAGCTGCTGGTACAAATCCAAAATCAGTACCCATTACTGTAGGAAGTCCAATACCTACACGATAGTTTTTGGGTCCAAATCCTTTAGATTGCATGATCGAGGCAACTCCCGATGCTAATAAAGCCGCAGATACGATATATGCTGTATCAACAATACTTAATCCTGCAATTCCTGCAATACTCAGTGGAACAGCTACAATACCACCAAATGATGTTAAAATATTCTGAATTCCTAAAACAATTGATTTTCCTACACTTGGTTTGTCATATACATCATACTCCAATCCAGTGTTATATGTAGTATATTCATACACCGACATTTCTATGACCTCCCCTGTAATAATTCATAAATCATCCCTTATAATTACTGCGATATATTTCCTAAAATGATAACGTTATCTTTGATTTCACATCCTTTCCAATTTAATTATTATTTGCAGTATAACATTCAATTTAAAAATTTACTTTATTAACATCTTACAATAATTGGCTTTATATTCTGAGTTTTTAATCTATTTTTATATGGAATTTTTATATAAATTATATATAAAATTTATGAGGATATTAATAAAATATAATGGTAATAACAAGTTTTTAATGTAATGTAAAAATTTAACTCTATTTAGGTGGTGAATATTTTTATTAAAATAAATGTTTTAAATCTAAAGATATCTCTGCCAAGCTTGATGATTTGAAAGAAAAAAAGAATACCCTTATACAAGAGTATTCTAAATTCAATAATTCATTTTCTGGATTGGTACAGTATAATCAGCTTTAATCAGTCGATTAATCGTCACTGTGTTGATGAATGCTGCAAGAACCTATATAAAGTTTTTGAAGAGAACAGACATTGTATTTGGAATGTCAGACTGGAATCTAGATATTAGAGGAACGTTTATATATGTCGTAATTAATCCAACAAAAAATATTAAAATTAGAAAAATCAGATAAAACACCTTTATTGAAAAATCTTTTTTATTCTGTTGTTTTATTATATGATACAATCTATGAACAAATAGAGACATGAAAATGCATTAAGTTCTTCAGAAAACTCAAAATTCTAAACAAAAATTTCGAATTCCGTTAATCTTTCTCTCTGCGTTCTTTTCTTTCCATTTTCCCCACTATTATAGTTCCTTCCCTTTTTTATTTAATTTATGCTGTGGTTTGCTAAGCCTTCAGGTAGATCATCGTGACTGATTATGAAAGTTATCCTCTCATTTCTTGTTTCGTGCAAATATTTATAAATATCATCTCTGGATTCTTTATCAATATTACTGCATATCTCATCCAAGATCAGCACATCCGGACCGGACAATAAAGCCCGAGCAAAGGAAATCTTCTGTTTCTCTCCTCCAGATAAGTTAGCTCCATTGGCTAAGATCTCATCGTCCAAAGTCTTCTTTTCAAGAATGGTTTTTATAAAGGGATTGTTTTCCAAGTCCTTGGTATCTATTCCCTCTGCAGTCAACAACAAATTGGTTTTAAGGGTGCCGTTTATAATCGGAGCATTTTGCACAACATATTCTACATTTTTACGAACATCTACATTGCTGCAATCCCCTATAGGTATTCCGTTGAATTTGACATTACCTAAGTCTCTGAATTTTACCAAACCTTTCCCAAAAGTACTTTTCCCACTTCCATTAGCACCATTAATACGTATAATATCGCCTTTTTTATATTTCCCGCTTGCCACAAACGGCAATACCATATCCTTCACCTTAAGCTGATCAATATTAATATCCACTTCATCAATGCTGTCAAGATGAGCATGACCATCCTTTTCAATATTGGCTATCAATTCCTGTTCAAATTCCTTGGCAATATCAAAGTTTCTCTTCTCAATATTGGCATTGGTAATTATATTGATATTATAAAAATAAAGAGGAAAGATCATAGTAACCAGAATGATGGAAAAAAGCCCACTATTGGCTGTTGAATAATCATAGACAACCAGCAACAGGAGGAGTATCTTTATTATCTCATTAATTCCTTCTAATACTACAGTCATAGACTGTGCATATTCATTGACCTTCGCCATGCTGCCGTAAATTTTTTCAGTGGCATTATCGAGTTTTGCATAAATAATATCTCGATCCGGGAGCTGTTTTAAATAATCAACCTCCTGAACATAAGATAGTATTTCTTGAAAACCTTCACCAGTCTGTTTTTGCATTTCCTCTGATTTTTTCTTAAGATTGTTATTTAAAAATTTGTATCCAAAATAGTTAATGGGAATGGCCGCCAACATAATAAGTGAAAGGACAATATTGATATTCGCTATCAAAATCAAACACACTATAGCCACCACAATAGAAGAATATATTTGCAGATATCCCGTCGTCATAAAGGTGTATATGCTATTGACAGCTATAGATGCTCTTTCCAATAAATTCATAGGTCCTTTTTCAATAATGCAATCATAATCCATATCGAAGATCTGACTTAAGTATCTTTTAAAATTTGCTTTATTATAATCCTTCGCAAATCGCTCTCGAATCACTGTAAATAAAATGGTTAGACATTTTGATATAAGTATTAATAATACAATAAACATTATTTTTTCTAAACTCAGCTGTGTACCTTCCGTTTTCCATATCTGAATAAATATTGGCGCAAGTAATGCAGAAAGACTGGAAAAAAGTATCAAAACAAACATGGTTATAAAAAATTTCTTGTATTTCATAATACGCCCCTTTTTTTATACTGCAAAATTTACTTATTCAATTTCGCGCTTAACTTTTTCTGCTATTAATTATACGATATTCTCTATTGGTTCTAATAAGGTTGCTTTTAGAATGGCTATTTTTTTATTTGATGACTTAGTTTGTTGTTTTTCTGTATCCAAATTTAACTTTCATATTTAAATGCTCCATGTATAATGGTCTAACTGCTATAACCCAAAGTATTTTTCAAACAGAACCATCAGTTTTTCGATAATTCCCCGCTTTTTCTCAGCCCTGCCTCCGCCAAATCGAGACATAGGAGGCATGATTTTATCAATAGCGGTACCAGTTGTTTTAAGAGTTCCATCTCTAAAAGCATTTTCAATTAAATGACGAGTTTCTTTAGGTTTTAATTTTTCTTCTTCTATAATTGCTGAAATATCCTCTTCTTTACGCTCCAGGATAAATTTATGCCAGTCCTCTTCCACTTTAGTAGATACATTCACTTGTTCAATAAAAGCCTCGATAAGCTCTTTTTTACTTCGAAGGTCAAAACTTGAATTTATGGCCTTGTCTATAGTTGTAAGAATGGTCTTATCCTTGCAGCTGGATTGTTGATATTTAGCTACAAGCATAAGTATGTAATCAATATTTACTTCTATTTGTTTTACCAGTTCAATCTCAAAAACTATGTCATCATTTATAATTTCTTTCTCCCCATCATCTCTTTTTCTGTATTTATGATACAGGTCAATATAAATGCTTTGATAGTCTTGAAAGTCCCTTTCACATAAAATCTCTTTTCCTTCAAAGTCATCGAATGAAGTTAAAATATTTCTAAGCCTTAGTATCGCTCCATATAAGAGGATAAAATCTTTTTCTGCTTCTTCTCCGAGAATATGTTGTCCTAGTGGGTACTGAGATGTAAGAGTTGAAATAAGTTCAGTATATCCTGGTTTATGTTCGCCTTTATCATCGTAGCCGTTATAATATTCTTCAAATGTTTTTAACAGTACTATCCCACCTGCATCTTTGTTCCCAAAGAGGGCGATCGCCTTGTCTGTTTCTTCCTTTAAATCTCTAAAACAAACTACGTTCCCATATGTTTTGACGCTGTTTAAAATGCGGTTTGTCCTTGAAAAAGCTTGAATTAGTCCATGCTGCCTTAAGTTTTTATCTACCCAGAGAGTGTTAAGTGTAGTTGCATCAAATCCTGTTAGGAACATATTAACAACAATCAATATATCAATCTCTCTATTTTTTACACGTAGAGAGAGGTCTTTATAGTAATTTTGAAACTTATCTGAAGAAGTGTCGTAATTCGTGTTAAATGTTTTATTGTAATCTTTTATAGCAGATTCTAAAAAATCTCTATAGCTTTGGTCAAGATTTTCTATATTAAAGTCTTCATCAGGCAAAAGTCCTTCTGGTTCTTCTGCATTGGGGCTAAAACTGAAAATGGTTGCGACTATAAGGTTGCGATTTTTTTCAGCTAGCTGTTTTTTAAATTCATTGTAGTATTTGATTGCCATCGGAATGGAATCCGCGGCAAATATTGAATTAAACCCCGCTACACGCCTTGATTCACGCTTTTCTAACATTTTTTTAGGATTTATCTTGTCAGGTTCTTCCCATTTTGCATGGAAAGTATAAAAACTATTGCGTTTTGTCTTCTGGTCGAAATGTTCGAGGACATAAGATACAATCTCACTGATTCGTTCAGGGGCTGCTAAAGCTTTTTCCTTATCTATGTTATAGACTTTTTTATCATCTAGATAATCAGGCATCTTAATCGTGTTGATAAAATCTATTCTAAAAGGCAATACATTTCTATCGTTAATGGCATCTACTATGGTATAAGTATGAAGTTTTTCTCCAAAAGCCTGTTCTGTTGTCCTAAGCATAGGGTTTCCGTTGGAGCCAGCATTTGCCGCAAAAATAGGCGTTCCAGTAAAGCCGAATATATGATAATTTTTAAATGCTTTTATAATAGCCATGTGCATATCGCCAAACTGTGAACGATGGCACTCGTCGAATATAAGCACAACATGTTTTTTATATATATCATGCTGTTTATTTTTTCTTATAAACATATCCAGCTTTTGAATAGTGGTTACAATTATCTTGTATTCATGAGGGTTTCCCTTTTCATCTCTATCTTCCAATTGTCTTTGAAGAACTCTTGTTGAGGTATTCCCATTGGCTGCTCCTTTTTCAAAGCGATCGTATTCCTTCATTGTTTGGTAGTCTAAGTCTTTACGGTCAACCACAAACAATACCTTGTCAATGTAAGGCAGACCAGAAGCTAATTGAGCTGTCTTAAAACTAGTCAAAGTCTTTCCTGAACCTGTTGTATGCCATATATATCCTCCAGCAGCAGTAGTGCCCATTTTTTTGTAATTGGTTGACACTATAATACGAGATAATATGCGTTCAGCAGCAGCAATTTGATAGGGTCGCATTACAAGCAATAGATCTTCAGATGTAAATACACAGTACTTTGTAATAATATTTAAAAGGGTATGTTTTGCAAAAAATGTTTTAGTGAAATCCACAAGATCGGCTATAACTTTGTTGTTTGCATCCGCCCAAAAGCTCGTAAATTCAAAACTGTTGCTTGTTTTTTTGTTTCTTTTGCTTTCACTTTTGTTAATCTCCTTTATATGGGCATTTCTTGTAGTGTTGCTATAATACTTTGTCTGAGTGCCATTTGATATTACAAAGATCTGGACATATTCAAATAAACCTGAAGATGCCCATAAACTATCACGCTGATAGCGGTTAATTTGA